>CANNCG010000029.1 GCA_947502965.1 bacterium
CTATACCTAGCACCCACGAGGGGATCTACAACATCCCCTTACACGATAGGATGTTCAAAACAGAAAAATGACGTTTTAGGCCTGAAAAATAGTCCCAAATCACCTTTTTGAATTTTTGTGCCTAATTCTTTCGTTTCGCGACAGCGCCACGATAGGATGTTCAAAACAGAAAAATGACGTTTTAGGCCTAAAAAATAGTCCCAAATTCCCTTTCTTGATTTTTGTGCTTAATTCTTTTGTTTCGCGACAGCGCCTGCTTGATCGCTTGTCAAAACCCGCCATGCTTGAAACAATACTATCTCTATGAGTCTCAAATACCCACTTCCCCGTGGCACACGCGATATATTACCCGAAGAAATGCCCTTTTGGCATCACGTCGAAGATACCGCCAGGTCTATTTTCAGCGCCTATAATTACCAAGAAATCAGAACCCCTATCTTTGAGCTAACAGAACTCTTTGAACGTGGGATAGGCGATGGCACCGATATCGTCGAAAAAGAGATGTACACCTTCACCGACAAAGGCGAACGACGTCTCACCCTGAGACCTGAAGGAACCGCCCCCATTGCCCGTGCCTATCTCCAGAATGGCCTGGGAAAAAAAGAGCCCCAATCCAAACTCTATTATTGTGGCCCCATGTTTCGCTACGAACGCCCCCAAGCCGGCCGTTATCGTCAATTCTATCAAATCGGGGTAGAAAACATTGGTAATGAGCATCCTTTTGCCGATGCCGAACTTATTTCTATGGGCGTGCATCTCTTTGATGAAATGGGCATTTCAGGTCTCAGCGTCACCCTCAATTCCGTGGGCTGCCTGGTCTGTCGACCCGTTATCGAAGAACGGCTAAAACAATTTCTCGGATCCAACCTCAAACACATGTGTGACGATTGTAACCGCCGTTTCAGCGTCAATCCCCTGCGTATTCTGGATTGCAAAAATGCCACATGCAAAACCTATCGCACGGCCATACCAGATATCCAGGAATCGCTTTGTCATGGCTGCAGCGACCATTTCAGCTCTGTTGTCGAATATATCGAAGCCCTTGGTATCCCTTTCCAGATCAATCCCCAGCTTGTGCGCGGCTTGGATTATTACACTCGCACGGCATTTGAAATTGTCTCTGACCAATTGGGGGCCCAAAACGCCCTCTGTGGGGGGGGGCGTTATGACGGTTTGATTCAACACTTGGGCGGACCGGCCACACCGGCAGTAGGCTTTGCCTTCGGTGTAGATAGAGCGGTCATGATTTTGAAAGAGTTGTCCGACATTCTCAAACAAAAAAACAAATTAATTTATGTTGCGCCTATTGGTGCTTCCCAACAGCCCCGGTGTTTTTATCTGGTAGATACCCTTCGTCGTGCCGGGTTCAAAGTAGAAATCGACTACAGCAAAGACGATATCAAGTACCAACTTAAACAGGCCAATAAACTGGGTGCCACACGCTGTATAATCTATGGCGACAGAGAATTTGAAAGCGACACCGTCATCATCAAAAATATGGTCACCACCGAACAAACCACGATTCCATTCGACAATGTTATTTCTTTTTTGAGTACCCATGCAGATACATTACCGCACACATCTTAGCCACAACATTACCGATGCAGAGATCGGAACGGAAATTCGTCTCGCAGGCTGGGCACACCGTGTTCGAGATTTGGGACAAGTCGCCTTTGTTGATTTGAGGGACCACAGCGGCCTCTTCCAAATTGTCTTGGAAACCGACTTTTTGGCGCAGAATCCCAATCTACGGCAGATTCGCCAAGAATATGTCATCACGGTAACAGGTACCGTACGCCTCAGGAGCACCGCAAACCCTGAACGCCACAATGGTCACTTGGAACTTTGTGCACGGGAAATACGTATCATCAACACGGCCTTGACCCCGCCTATTCCCATTCACGAGCACACCCAAGCCGAGGAACTCGCACGGATGAAATACAGGTACCTTGACCTTCGGCGTCCAGACCAAGCCAAATTCTTGGTATTGCGTCACCGTGTGAGTCAGGCCATTCGGGAATACCTCAATGGACTAAATTTTCTAGAAATTGAAACCCCCTATCTCACCAAAAGCACCCCTGAAGGTGCCCGAGACTACGTCGTCCCATCGCGTGTACATCCAGGGAAATTCTTTGCTCTTCCTCAGTCTCCGCAGCTCTTCAAGCAATTGCTGATGATGTCTGGTCTGGACCGTTATTACCAAATTGTTCGGTGCTTTCGTGACGAAGACCTCCGATCCGACCGGCAACCCGAATTCACTCAGGTGGATATCGAAGTCTCTTTTGTGACACGGGACAGCATCATCCAAATGGTCACTGGCCTAATGGCCTCCGCCTTTATAGCTGCAAAAAAAACCTTTCCTAAAAAAATCCCACACATGACTTATGAAGAGGCCTATAGTCGCTACGGCACAGACCGCCCTGACCTCCGCTATGATCTCTCATTTCATAGATTAAACAGCGTATTTGCAGCGAGTGGTTTTCAGGTTTTTACCCAAGTATTGGACCAGAATGGTGAAATATTAGGCTTCAAAGTCCCTCAAAAAGACACAGCTTTTACACGTAAATTCACAGACAGCATGCTGACGTGGATAGCGATGTTGGGTTTCAAAGGCGTGGCCGTTGGCCATTGGCGCGAAGGTACACTCCATGCCCCATTTGCCAAGTTTCTCTCCCCAGATCAGATACTAGCGCTTCAAACAAGACTCACACTCACAGAAAATGACAGCGTGGTTCTCTTGGCACACACCCAAAAAGCCACCCTGTACACTGCAATGGACCTTTTACGTCGAAAGCTTGCAGAAACACTGTCCCTTTACGAGCAGGAAGATGCCTTTGTCTGGATCGTGGATTTCCCGATGTTTGCCGAAGACGACCATGGCCATCTCACCGCCGTACATCACCCCTTCACCTCTCCACATCCAGACGATCTGGAAATACTCAAAACGACCCCCTCGCAAGCGCGGGCACAGGCCTATGACATTGTGTGGAATGGGGTCGAAATTGGGGGCGGTAGCATTCGAATTCATGACAGCCAGGTACAGTCCCAAATTTTTGGCCTATTGGGACTTTCAGAAACTGAAATTGCCGAGAAATTTGGCTTTTTTGTAGATGCACTCCAGTATGGCACGCCCCCCCATGGCGGCATTGCATTGGGACTAGACCGCTTGATCATGATGCTCGCAGGAACCCCCTCCATTCGGGATGTTATTGCCTTCCCAAAAACAGCCCAAGCCCAATGCCCACTTTCAGAAGCCCCATCAGCACTCAGCGAAACCCAGCTAAACGAACTCAAAATTTGTTTGAATACAGAGACGCCACATGTCATTTAGCATCATCCCCGCCATTGACCTGCTCCATGGCCAGGTCGTGAGACTCACCCAAGGCGACTACACCCAAGTCTCTCACTATGACATTGACCCTGCAGGACTTGCACGCCAATACGTGGTTGCAGGTGCTTCACGTATCCATGTCGTGGATTTGGACGGTGCCAAAGCGGGAAAACTGGTGAATCTCGATGCCATCCAAGCCATTCGAAATGCCGTGTCTTGTGATATCGAAGTTGGCGGCGGCATACGTGACGAAGACAGTTTGACCCAGCTCTTCGATATCGGCATTACCTACGCTATTTTGGGATCTGTTCTTGTGAAAAATCCCGAATTTGCCTATGCCCAGTACCAACGTTTTCCAGGAAAAATATTGGCTGGCCTGGATTGTAGAGATGACAACGTTGCCATTCATGGCTGGTACGAATCCAGCCATTTGTCTTTATTTGAGATCATTGAATCGCTCACCCCTTATCCTGTTGGGGGTATTATTTATACGGATATTGCAAAAGATGGGACATTAAAAGGTCCCAATACAGAGATGTTGCAACGCCTAGGACAGAGATCCCCCTTTCCTATTATTGCATCTGGCGGTATCGGCAATATTAAACATTTGGAGGCCGTCTTCCAGATTTCAGGCGTGACAGGCTGTATTGTAGGAAAAGCTATTTTATCGGGAGATCTGGATCTCGCAGCCGCCATCTCACTAGAAAAAGGAGTATACTCATGAGCCGTGTTGAAAAAATAGGTATTCTGTCTATTGTTGTGATCGTCGCCGCATTTGGCATTTATTTTTACACGACCATCCAAGCGGATTCTCGTGAACTCATGGAAGCCAAAGAAAAAAAAGTATCCACTATTTTGGAAAAAGTAACTAATCCCACCTCAAAAGTCCCTGTGAAATATATTACCCTAGAAGAAGCCTATACCCTCTACGTCTCTGGAGACGCCCTCTTCCTGGATGCCCGTCCCGAACAAGATTACGGATATATGCACATTGCAGGTGCCATGTCTTGCCCCTATACGATTGCCAAACAACTCAAGCCTATCTTGGAATTGGACCGCAACCGTCTGATCGTGGTGTATTGCAGTAGCAATAGCTGCCCTATGGCAGAGGTTCTCGCCACCCGTTTGGATGAGCTCCTGTTTCGCCGTGTCTATATTTTTTCAGGGGGTCTCAAAGAATGGTACAACGCCAAATACCCGCTTGAACGTGGCCTAGAAGTCCCACTCCCCAAAACCTGATGGCGCTACTTTCCATCCAAACGACCTTATATCGATGGGCCCAAATTTTGGCTCAAGGGGGTCTTGGTAGTTTGTTTGGGTATGCCGCCTATATCAAACTGAGAGATCCCTTCTCTTTTGGACAACAGATTGTCGCCTATGCATTGCCGATTCCCTACCAGGTGATTGATGTCCTGGTCTGGATCGTTCCGGGTACAGAACTCGTCCTTGCCTTTTTCCTCATTTCTGGCATTTATACCCGTGTGGCCGCAAGCCTTTCTGGGTTTCTCTTAGCAGGATTCACCCTCCTTGTTCTCAGTGCTATGTGGCGGGGTTTGGCCATTGATTGCGGATGCTTTGGCATCCCCCAACCGGTTGGCTGGGCCAAACTATTAGAAAACCTATGTTTACTCATACTTGCCATCGTACTCACCAAATGGCCAGGGTATACCCATTTTGAAACGGGTGTATTCAGAAAGAAGGGCTCCCATGTCTAAACAATTCACAGCAACCCCATTTCCTGAAAAAAGCACCGAAGGTTTCCATCTATGGACCACCTTCTTTGGACTGGTATTCCTGGGGTGGGTGATTGGCGGTGGAAGATTCCAAGGCTTTTATATTATACCAGATTTTCATCCTGGATTTGGGCCTGTCTTTTGGCTAAACGCGTGGATGGCCTATGGATTGGGCGCGCTCTGTGTCTGCGGACTACTTGCAGGTGTTTTTCAAAAAATACGGGGTATCGGACACAGCATCGCTATGTTTGGGTTTCTAGGCCTCCTCCTTTCAGATAAAATCGCCTATTTGCAAACCCATTTTTTGGTGGTGTTGATGTTGTGCACCTCCCTGATACTGACATTCAAACCAAAACAGGTATCCATCGCAAAATGGATGTTTCCACTGATCCTTGTCCTTGGGGTATTCCGATTGGGATTAGATAGCCTCATGGCACACAACTTGGACATGTCGCTCACGCCACATTATCCCGACATCCTGGGAAGTGTTGGCATTTTGGGCTATGGGTTTTTGTGGATTTCAAAACAGAAGCGACCCGAAATCTTCTCGGCTTGGCTATCTTTGGCATTGCTGATTATTCCCGTTTTTTTGTTTATTTATGGCCTATTACAAGGCCCCCTATGGATCGCCAGGACCCATTATTTCACTTGGCAATACGCCAGTATACCCACAACCTGGCAACACCATATCACACTCACCCCCACAGATGAAAAGCCCGCTATCTTGGTCAATTCATCCAGCATTTTTGGACCCTATACGGGTCGTATTGCCTGCGATCCGAAAATCCGAAACGCCTATATCGCCTACGTGATCCAAAAAGCACCCACTTGGTGGAAGCTCTCTATTCGTAAAGGGATAGACGATGTCTTTGTCAGCATCGGGGATGGCCCCTCTCAACGCTATTAGCCCAAATATTTCTACAAAAACAAGCGGTAGGCTGGGTTATGGGTCTCATCTACGGCATGGTAGCCAATCTCTGTGAGCACCTGATGAAATGCGGAGATCTCTGTCATAGGGACCTGTACGCCTGCGAGGACCCTTCCATAATCAGCGCCATGGTTGCGGTAGTGAAAGAGGCTGATATTCCAACGTGTGCCCAATTTGTTGAGGAATTGCATCAAGGCGCCGGGTCTTTCAGGAAATTCAAAGCGAAAAAGCTGTTCCTGTGTGGCCAAACCTGAGCGGCCTCCGACCATATGGCGAATATGAATCATAGCCATCTCATTGTTGGTGAGATCGATAACGGGGTAGCCTTCTTTGCGTAATTGTGCGCAGAGTGTTTCTTTTTCGTTCTCCAACCCTTCGAGCTCTAGTCCTACAAAAATGACGGCTTTTTCGGGGTCAGAATACCGATAATTGAATTCGGTGATCGCACGCCGTCCGATTATTTTGCAGAACTGTCTAAAACTGCCGGGGGTTTCGGGAATAGTGACGGCGATGATGGCTTCTCTGTTTTCTCCCAGTTCGCTGCGTTCTGAGATGTGACGCAATCTGTGAAAATTAAGGTTGGCCCCACTCAGAATAGCCACACACTTTTTGTCTTTCCATTTATGGGTATGCACGTAGCGTTTTAGCCCAGCCAAGGCCAAGGCTCCTGCGGGTTCTGCGATGGCACGGGTGTCTTCGAAGATATCTTGTATAGCGGCACAGACCTCATCCGTAGAGACAGTGACAACCTCGTGTACGCATGTTTTTGCAATATCGAAAGGCCTCTCACCAATTTGTTTGACGGCAACCCCATCGACAAAAAGCCCAACTTCGGCAAGTATGACGCGTGTGCCTGCATCTAGTGCGGCTTTGAGACATGCCGCATCCGCGGGTTCTACACCGATGATTTTGGTATTGGGATAGAGATAGTTGAAATAGGCCGCGATACCAGCAATCAATCCGCCGCCACCAACGGGAATAAAAATGGCGTCAATATCGCGGAGTTGTTGACTCAGTTCCAATCCCACCGTGCCTTGCCCGGCAATCACATCCCAATCATCGTAAGGATGCACAAAGGTGAGATCGTGCTTCTCCGCCAGTTGTTGCGCATGGTCATAGGCATCATTGTAGGCATCGCCATGGAGAATGACTTTGCCGCCCAGACGTTGGACGGCTTTCGTTTTGATGCTTGGGGTGGTTTTGGGCATGACGATGGTGGCTTTGATACCCAGCTTTTTGGCAGAAAAAGCCACACCCTGCGCGTGGTTGCCAGCGGAGGCTGCGATGATCCCTTTTTGGAGAGCGGCTTGTGAAAGATTGGCAATCTTGTTGTAGGCACCTCGGATCTTGAAGGAAAAGATGGGCTGTAAGTCTTCGCGTTTAAGGAAGATCTGATTGTGAAAACGTTCGGACAACTGCTTGGCATCCTCAAGCGGGGTTTTGATCGCCACATCATACACATGGCTGCTGAGAATGGATTTGACTAGCGCGTGGATCATAGTGATAGGTACGCTACCAGGTTTGCTTTTTGTGGGCAACTATCCGTAAGCCTTAGATCCGATATCGAAGAATAAAAAAGGATAGAGTTTGGCATAGAAGGGTGCGTAAAAATTAAAAATCCCTGGCTACCCCAAAATCCGCTTCCGCCGTTCCTGAATTTCCTCACTCTGCATGTAGTCATCAAACCCGGTGTCTTGGATGAAGAACCCATTCGGGGTGACTTCCATGACGCGGTTGACGACAGTGTTGAGGAGCTCGAAGTCGTGTGAGGCCACGATCAGGGGCTCTGGATAGGCGATGAGCCCATCGTTGAGGGCGGAGATGGACTCCAGGTCCAAGTGGTCGGTGGGCTCGTCGAGGAGGAGGGTGTTGGCCTCTGTGATCATGAGCTTGGAAAACATGGCCCTGGCTTTTTCGCCACCAGAGAGAACCTTGGTGGGCTTTAATACCGCATCGCCAGAGAAAAGCATTCTCCCCAACAGACCACGAACGTACTGGATGTCTTCGCTGGTATCGTAATGGTTTAGCCAGTCAATGAGGGACACGCTGCCATCGAAAAAGGTACTGTTGTCTTTCGGAAAATAGCCGGGTGAAATGGTAGATCCCCATGAGACCACCCCGCTGTCAGGGACAATATTTCCCGCCAAAATTTCCAGGAGTGTGGTTTTGGATAGCGAATTTTGACCGACCAGTCCAATTTTATCGCCTTTGTGCATCGTGAAAGAGACATTCGACAGTACACGCTCGTCCTGAATGCTGTGCGAGAGTTTGCTCACGGTCAAGACATCGCCGCCACAGGGTCGCTTGGGCTTGATCTGGATAAAGGGGGATTGGCGAGAGGTGCTGGGCATGTCCTCAGGACGTAGTTTTTCAATGAGTTTTTTACGTGAGGTGGCTTGCTTTGACTTTGAGGCATTGGCGCTAAATCTGCGTACAAAATCTTCGAGTTCTTTGATTTTTTCTTCGTTCTTTTTGTTTTGGTCTTTGCGCTGTTTGCTCGCCAACTGACTGGCTTTTTCCCAGAAATCATAGTTGCCCACGTAGTTTCTGATTTGTTTGAAGTCCAAATCAGCGATATGCGTACAGACTTTGTTCAGAAAGTGCCGGTTGTGAGAAATAACGATGACGGTGTTCTCGAAATTCATGAGGAAATTTTCGAGATGCAGGACAGACATATAATCGAGTTGGTTGGTAGGTTCGTCGAGGAGCAAAATATCGGGATCGCCGAACAAGGCCTGGGCCAGCAATACGCGAACTTTTTCGCCGGAATCAAGATCGGCCATTTGTTTTCTGTGAAGGCTTTCTGAAATGCCCAATTCACTGAGCAATTTGGCGGCATCGGCTTCTGCGGTATAGCCATCAATTTCACCATACTGTTCGGCCAATTCTCCGGCACGAAGGCCGTCTTCGTCTGTCATGTCTGTTTTGGCATAAATAGATTCTAGCTCTGCGTAGATCTTATAGAGTTCAGCATGTCCCATGAGGACGGTGTCTAGAACCGGGTAGTCGTCGTATTCAAATTGGTTTTGTTTGAGGACCGCAATACGTTTGTTGGGCTCGATGCGTACCGCGCCGCTGGAGGGGTCGATGTCGCCAGAGAGGATTTTGAGGAAAGTGGATTTGCCAGCACCATTTGCGCCGATGAGACCGTAACAGTTGCCAGGGAAAAATTTGACATTAACATCTTCGAATAGGGTGGTTCCGCCGAAAGACAGGGTGAGGTTTTCTGTGTGAATCATAGTGATAGTATCCTAGCGCAGGGTGAGGCGGGGCGTCTAATAGGTGCTAAAAATTGGCATGCGTGGCCCCACCCCTGCCCCTCCATGGCGTGGTTGTGGGTGGGTATCGTTGATGTTTATACGCGTTTTTGCTTGAGCTATCGCTAACGGGGTTTGTTTTAAGAAACAAAAGGGTGGTTGCTTGATTAAGTCCTGTTCCATTAATGTTCGTGATAGATATGGCAAATCATAAAGACACATTGTTTATTCTCGGTGCTGGGGTGTCTGTGGATCATTTGTATCCGACAGGCGTCCAGTTGTTGGAAGATATTGTGAATATTTTGGACGATCTCATTCCTATTCTGTTTTTGCCTGTTAAGCTTAAGAATCAAAGGATTCTTGGTAATAAACAGATTTTGAATAAACAGATTTTGGCTATTCTATTGAGCTTGAATGAAATACACCTGAATCCTGATCTATCCGACACTAACATCGTTAAGAACTATTTCGAACTGATAGACGTTTTTGCTAAGAAATTGAAATTTTCTACACCTAGGTCTATAGATGATTTCATACATGCACAGGTCAGCGCCGAATTAGACCCTGCACAAAAAGAACGAATTAAAAAACTGGGGAAATTGCTGATTGTTATGCGGATTCTTCACTATGAAAAAAAATCTACCCAATACAACTACACATCAAATCCTCAAGATCCCGCATATATGCGTGTTTTTCCCAATGAATTGAACGGTACTGTATATAAACAAGTAAGCACATTTTTCACGGAATTCTGGCAAAATGTATATGGGAATTCTTTCCATGATTTTATTAAAAATTTAAATAAGGTGCGTTTCATTACCTTTAATTATGATCGTCTTTTGGAACACTTTTTGTATGACACTGCCAAAAACTTTTTTTCGCCATCCGAAAGGGAGTTGGCATCTCTAAAATCAGCTTTGTCTAAAAATATTATCCATGTTTACGGGCGATTGGGTTTCTTGCCGTGGGAAAATGATGCAAAAAATGATGCAAAAAATGAATATGGGGCTGTGACATTTGAGTGTTTGCGGGACTTCATGAGAGACATTCTTGAAAAGAAGTCTACGCCTGATTTTTATAGACAAGGTGATGGTAGCGAGTATAGAAAAACTCCCGCGTTTTCTCATGAGGTCTACAAGGACATGCGAAACTTAATCAAAAATAACAACTCTAAATATAACTATGACACGCTATTCTTTGTTTTTGAGTCGATGTCGAAAATTCGTACCTATACCGAATATGATGAGCAGTCTCATGAAACTCAGTTTCCAGAAACTTTTGAACACCTTTATTTTCTTGGCTTTTCGTTTCACTCGTTGAATTTAAAGGCTATTTCTAGGATCGTTGACTTGAATGATTCGACGCAATCACCGGTCGTAGAGGCCTGTGTTTTTGGTATGAAGGCTGCAGAAATAGAAAAAGCGGAAAAAAAGTTGGATCCATTTTTTCCAAAACGGAGGCGGCCAGAAATTTCAGAGAAGAGGCGCATTGGTCAAAATAAAGAACTAAAAATGGGGCTGAATATTCCTGATTTTTTCAAATCGATTAGCGGTGTTCGATATATAAAGTAGTCATTTGAACTCCTTTGTTTGTGTGACTCAATGAGTGAGTAAAACAAACAAATCCGGAGTCCTTAGTATGGGTCGGCATGGGTCTGTCATGCGCAATGGTTTGTGCATAAATGCACAAACCATTGCCCATAATCGCTACACTCGGTATCATTTCCTCCCTTATGAATTCCAAAAAAATAGGTCAGTTGTTTGTGGTGTCAGGGCCTTCTGGTGTCGGAAAAGGAACGGTTATTAAGGGTGTTTTAGCCGCCAATGCAGATATATCTGTAGCTGTTTCGGCCACAACACGGGCGCCACGTCCTGGC
>CANNCG010000030.1 GCA_947502965.1 bacterium
CAACGCCAGCCAATATTTCAGACCAAGCAGGCTTTGCGCAGGTCTGCCCGAGTTCCGGGGAAATGGTCTTTGCGGACAAAGCGTATTGTCTCAAGCCTGCACAAACGGCCATGAAAAAGAGGGGCGCACATAGCGCCGCCATGTTGCGAAACAATATGAAATCCAAGAACAAAGACTTGGACAAGTGGCGGTCCAAAATGAGATCCCCCCATTCGAATGCCTCTTCTCTAAATTTGAAAAAAGGGCGCGTTACCGTGGCTTGGCCAAAATGCAGTTCCAGCTCTTTATGGATGCCATTGTTTGGAACATCAAAAGAGTGGTTGTGATAACGCCATTGCCCAATCTGAGTGGGGCATAGCGCCCCAAAGGGCGATCTGCGCCTATTTGGCGTAAAATCCAGTGGATTTTACGCCAAATAGGCCACAAAACGCTTCTTTTATCGATTTTTATCGGATTTTTACAAGAAAATCAGATCCTGCACGTTTTTTACTTTGTTTTGCGACAGCGCCAAATAGCCCGAGCGATATTTCGTTGCGCCAATGGATCTGTGAACACACCAAGATTCTTAGCTATAGCAAGGGCAACCTCCGGAGACATTGGTTTTCCGAATCTCTTCTCAACAATAGCCTCAGAGATCCTTCGTTGCGTTTCTTCAGAAACGGGCCCCTGTGAGAATGTTTTTTATAGCATCGGCTAGAAACTGCGGATCACGGGGTGTTGCGGACAGACCCTGATCAGGCTTGTAGTGCCTCAACAGTGTCTTGAAAAGATCCGCTACTGGTGGTGTCCGTTCACTAAGGACGCTAACTATTTTATTAATACTAGGTCTCCTTGAAAGACACGCTCATAGTGAGTGTTTATAGGTTATCGGATAACTGGCTTAAAAATTTCATTATTTTTTTGTTTATCATGAAAATGGGCTGACGAAATTTGTTCGTATCCTTTATATGTTGAGACTTGGTTTGCCTCCGTATGGTAGGGTTTCTCCTTATGCCCCATGATCGCGATCTCCATCGTTTTTATCTCTGCTGCGTGCCCATTTTTTGGGCAAGCCCGTCTTTCTCACACTGAGACAGGATGAACCGTCTTTCTCACACTGAGACAGGATGAACCGTCTTTTTCTACCCACACCATCACCGAGGGTGCCAATCTTCTTGCTCCAGCTGCAGCTTCGCGATAAGATTTTTTTTAATTATTTTCATTTAGTCCTGGAGAATCGCATGCCCATCATGAAAAAAAACTGCACTTTTTTAAACACAGCCCATTGGGGTGTGGCGTGAGTAGGCAAGAAATACAGATGGGCTTGGTGGGCACCAATGGGTCTGGGAAATCCTCAGCATCGGCATACCTGGTAGAGAAAGGGTTTGTGTGGCTGTCCCTCTCCGATGTGGTGAGAGAAGAAGTGACCCGAAAAGGGATGCCTGAAAGCCGAGAAACCTTGATCGCAACCGCCAATCAGCTCAAGGCCGACCACGGGCAAGATTTTTTGGCGAGACGTGCCTTTGCCATCGCCGCAGAGTTGCAACATCCACGGATGGTCTTTGATAGTATTCGCAACATTGCAGAGGTGCAGTATTTGGTGGGTCATGGGGTGCATATGATTGGCATCGATACACCCATATCGCTTCGTTTTTCTAGAATTTGTGCGCGAAAAAGAACAGGTGACGATTTGGATTTCGTCACCTTCAAACGTTTGGATGACCAAGAAAACCATGGGCAGAGCTCTGGACAAAATATTTATGCTGCGATGGCCGCCTGCCAGGAACACCTGACCAATAATGGTGAACTTACGCATTTTTTAGCCGCAATTGATCGTATCATCGACAACGTAGAGGGACTCCCACATGCCAAGACTTAAAGTAATAGGGGGCACACCGCTTCATGGCGAGGTTGCCGCCTCTGGGGCAAAGAACGCCGTGTTGCCTCTCTTGGCAGCCACGCTGATGATGGATGGCCATTCGACATTGACGAATGTTCCCAATTTGATGGACGTGAATACCATGGTCAAGATGCTCAATGCACTTGGGATCCGGGCCGAATATCACCGTGGCCATGTCAAAATTTCAAATTTCAAAAAAGTGCGTCATATCGCGCCTTATGAATTGGTGACCGCCATGCGCGCCTCTTTTTTTGTCGCAGGTCCTTTGGTGGCCAAAACGGGCTATGCCAAAGTGCCGCTTCCGGGAGGTTGTTCGATTGGGTCTCGGCCCATCGATATCCACCTCAAAGGCTTCGAGCGTTTGGGCATTACCCACAAAATCGAACACGGCTTTGTCGAATTGCGCGCAAAAAAAATCATAGGCGATAAGGTCTGTCTAGATTTCCCCTCCGTCGGGGCCACGGAAAATATTATGATGGCGGCCAGTTTGGGGGAAGGAACCACCGTCATCGAAAATGCAGCGAGAGAGCCTGAAGTCTGGGATGTGGGGCAGTTTTTGATTGGTGCTGGGGCGCGGATTACCGGGCTGGGGACATCGACGATCGTGATTGAGGGCGTACCCACGCTCACAGGGCATGAACACGCGACGATTTCAGATCGGGTAGAGGCCGGCACCTTGCTCATCGCCGCCGCCGTTACCAAGGGGGACATCACGGTCACGCATGTGGTCCCTGAACATTTGGAGCCCTTGCTGCAAAAGCTCAAGTCCGCAGGGATGGAGATGACTATCGGCGAAACCTCTGTGCGTGCCAGATATATAGGAAAGCTACAGGCCGTCGATATCGAAACCCAGCCTTTTCCAGGATTTCCCACCGATATGCAAGCCCAAATGATGGCCCTTCAAATCTTGGCGGAAGGGACCAGTGTGGTCAAAGAAACCATTTTTGAAAACCGCTTTATGCATGCCCATGAGCTCCTGCGTATGGGGGCGAATATCCGGATTAACAATGGGGTGGCCTATGTCACCGGTGTTGAAAAACTCAGCGGTGCAGAGGTGAAAATCACCGATCTTCGGGCAGGTGCGGCCTTGATTTTGGCGGGGCTGGCGGCGGAGGGTGAGACGGTGGTCCATGGTCTGCAGCACTTGAGACGGGGGTATGATGATTTCCCTGGAAAGCTACGTACCCTTGGTGCCCACATTATTGAGTAGTTTGCTTGTTTGGCTTTGCCAAACAAGCAAATCAGAGTTGAAAGGGCGGCACCCTTTCGATCCCATCTTGTGGCTGTGTATTTTGTTTTTTTTCTTGGCGGGACCCGTCATGGGGGAGGTGCCGCTTCCCGGGACGACCTTGTGGCGTGGACCTACTCCCAATCCTGTGGTGGCCCTCACCTTTGATGATGGCCCCAAGTCTCCCTTTACCCAACATCTTTTGACAAGTTTGCGGGCATTGGGGGTCAAGGCCACCTTTTTTGTGGTGGGTGCCAGCATTGAGACAGAGCCCGATTTGCTCAAACAAATGGCAGATGAGGGCCACGAAATTGCCAACCATTCCTATTCCCACGCCAACTTCACACGTCTTTCCGATGAACAGATTCGATCCGAATTGACCCGAACCCAGAACCTGATTAGGACCTATACCGGCACCCGAACCCCATGGTTCCGTCCGCCCGGCGGAAATACCGACAAACGGGTGCAGTCTATTTTGGGAGAGATGGGATTGGTCGCTGTCATGTGGACGGTCAATTCTGAGGATTACACCGTATTGAACCAACGTTTTCCTGTCAAAAACGAGCTCAAAGATCTCAAGGGACTCTACAGCGCCGACTATTCTGGGGATGTCACACGGCGTGTCCTCGAGAAAGTTTCGCCCGGAAGTATTGTCCTGATGCACAATGGGGGCGATGCGACGATAGCCGCCTTGCCGCAAATTGTTGCCGCTTTGCGGGCACGGGGGTTTGGCTTTGTGCGTATCTCCGAGCTCACCAAGGCGCTACCCCCGTTACCCCGCGAGACCGCCTCCCCATGACCTATCTCCTGGATGCTTCTGGTGTGATCTACAATGACGGGGTACCCTTTCCTGGGGCTGTGGAGACCCTCCATGCGTTACAATCCCAAGGGCCGGTGTATATCGCGACGAACAACACCTCGGCGTCTCCAGAAGAGATTTCGCTGTCGCTGTCTCACATGGGTATTCATGTCCCGGTGTCGCATATTTTGAGCTCGGGACTTACCTTGGCCGCAGATCCGGCATTGCGCGGATGCGTTGCTGGAAAATCGGTCTTTCTCTATGGGATCTCCAGCGCAGGGGTCTATATCTCTAGGGCAGGTGGCCAGGTGGTCGCAGCTCCCGAAGAAGCCGATGTTTTTGTACTCACCCATGCCACACCTGCAGCGACCACAGACCCCCTGTTTTGCCGCATGGTCGACCATCAGCGCCAGCATCCAGAGCGGCCGATGATCTGTCTCAATCCTGACCGCTATGTCGTCTCTGGCACGTCCCTGTATCCGGTAGTCGGCCATGTGGCTGCCCAATGCCACCACATGCAATGGGCCGGTAAGCCCCATGATAATTATGCGGTGCATGTGGTTGCCGCCACTCTGGCAGAAGCGGGGATTGTCGTAGATCGCCGTGTGACCTTTGTGGATGACAATCCAGAGAATGTTCAGGCCATGTGTCGTTGTTTGGGTATTTCAGGGGTGGTGGTGACGGACACAGGACTCGCGCGGCATGCTCCCTGGCGGGCCCAATTGGAGACTCTGGATCTTGGGATCCGCTGTGTGCCTGGATTATGGGCCTTATACCCATTCCAAAAAGAAACCGGGAGCGGATACCTTTTCAAATAGCTCTGGTCACATATGAGGAATATGCTCCCGCCGCGATTTGAAATCCGGGTTCCATTTTGGAGCGGGTATACATCGCTAGCTGACCAGTCCTTCGGGCATACAATACATCAAGAAATTTCCCTGAAATAACTTCTCGAATGATACGATAACCTCTTCAGAGCAATAAAATGCTCGCACCGCAAGGGACTGATCGATAGCCAGAGTCTACCCCCTTAGCTCAGCGATAGGATCAGTCCCAAACAGGATACTTCGTTAGCCTATCTCTTTGGGGTGCTTTTTTTATGAAAATAAACAGAAAAAACTTCTAAAATAGGTAAATTAGGGCTATCGTGATTATATATATCCAGTTGATACCCCCCCCATGAGATCAAGAATCTGGGCCTACTAAGTGTACCGCTGTTAATGAATAAAGACTTTTTTAAATGTTGAAACATAGCGCTCTTTGGAAAACATGCGGGTGACTCTAGCCGGGCATACAATACATCAAGAAATTTCCCTGAAATAATTTCTCGAATGATACGATAACCTCTTCAGAGCAATAAAATGCTCGCACCGCAAGGGACTGATCGATAGCCAGAGTTTACCCCCTTAGCTCAGCGATAGGATCAGTCCCAAACGGGATACTTCGTTAGGACATCTCTTTGGGATGCTTTTTTTATGAAAATAAACAGAAAAAACTTTTAAAATAGGTAAATTATGGCTATCGTGATTATATATATCCAATTGATACTCCCCCATGCGATCAATAATCTGGGTCTACTAGGTGTACCGCTGTTAATGAATAAGGACTTTTTTAAATGTTGAAACATATCGCTCTTGGAAAACATGCGGTTGACTGTAGCTCATGTTCACAAGAATCTACGGGTTCTAAGCAGTCATCTTCTTCTTCTTCTTCTAAGGAATTTGATATTAAATTAAGGGCGATTGCGGATTCTAAGATAAAATCCACTTTTGCGCGCAATCTACCTATGGCATTACAGGATAAAGGGCTTCCGATATTTATCAAAGCGCTCCTTGTGGCAAGAATGAGCGCGATGGAACGGATTTTGGGTAAGATGGCATTACAGTCACCATCCAAGTTATTGATGCGTAGTGATCGCGAGGGGTCTCATTTTGATAAGTACACAGAGGTAAGTACGCAATTAAAAGCCGACTTAATCATGCATAAAGACTCTGCGGGTGTTACTTTTTCAGGAAGAAGTCTCAAGCTCTTTTCATGGTGTCAGGCAGAGCTCACAGAGACGGCACACCCGCTGGTTGGTTTTCTAATGGATGCACTGACTACGTCAGAGAGCAAATCAGACGTAGAAGCACGGTTTAAAAAGTTGACCGATAGTTGCAATCTTCTTATTATGCACATCACCTGTGGCGATGATATATCGGATAACATTCAAGATGAAGTACTGGTTCCTCATTTTGTAAATATGCCACTATCCGATGAGATTCGGGCGTCAAAAGGACTCCCCTCCAGAGCCGAATCGCTAGCGTTTGTTGCGCATCATCGTGATGGCATTTTTTCCGCATATTACGAGACGGCTGTCGAGATTTGGGAGGATGCGATCGCGCAGCTTCGCGATCTCTTTGGGGAAAAATGGACATCTATAGAAAGCGATTTTTTGACGCTTCACGAAAAGGTTATGCAGTCCCTGACCTATTCTATTTTCATGAATATACAGCCCCATGATGAGACTATTACCGACGAGAGCATATTAGAAAATCTAGCACCAAATATGATGGTCGAGTGTTTTCGCTTTTTGGAAAAATCGCTTGTGGCGCAAATAGCCGATGAGCGTGGGCTATCTTTGCCAGGGGCATCTGACATTGCTATTTGCGATGCCCTTGTTTCTCAATCTCAAAAAAGTGCTTCGCTTGCAAATTCAACTGCAACAGCTGCTCGGGAAATGCGGGAAAATGACATTTCGAATCCTATTCCGTTTTCCCTCAACAAAAGCTATATGGGGAGTTTGAAAGAAGATGGGCTAGAGCTTGGAGATGTTTTTGAGAAATTTTTAAAAAAGAATGGGTATCCCAATCATTTTTTTGCTCAGTACGAGTATGATGATGACAAAGCACCCACCGGTTTTGATTGTTTGGACTTGCAGATTCTGAGAAAACTGGCCATGCGGCGCGTTATGGAAACATTGGGAGCCCTGGAATCACGTGGTTTAACCATCGATTCCGAAAATTATTTTTTGGTTGCTTTGGCAAAAGAAACCATGGGCAAAATTTCTGAATCAAAAAACGAGCTTCATTATCGTGATGCCAAGACACTCAAAAAATTGACCACCCACATTCAGTTAATAGACCTGTTTTTTGACAACAGATTGGCTGAAACAAAGGTAGAAGAGACATTGTTTCAGAAATGGGCAAAAGATATTTCTGGGATGCGTGAATCTGTAGCTGGGATTGAGAGTGAAACGCTTTCTGGGCATGCACAGACCTACGTAACCTCTTGGGAAGACTTTCTCTGTATGTATCTTCTTTTCAAACGTGCCTACGATGGCACGATCTAATCACTAGCCTTAGTGATGGTTATTTGAAAGTGGGGTTCGGGTATGTATTATTTATAAACGTGCATTTGATAGTACTGTTTGACTATTTCAGGGGAGGTATAAATGACGTCTCTACAAGATCGTAACCTACTCACATCAAGAATTTCGATTATTTTTTTGGTGGTATGTTTGCCGTATTATCTAATTTTTGACTATCTTGGTTTGTATCACGCCCGTGCATTTGTGTTGCCTACTGCGGCTCCGGCGATAATTTCGCTTTTGTTGTATCGGTCTGGCTGGCATGCGGCTAGCAAATTAATACTTATTTTGGGAACCGGGCTTTGTCTCTTGATGGCGTCCAATATTTTGGGTGCAGGTGCTGGTATGGAAACCTTGATTCTGTCGCTCTTGCCACTTCCTTTTTTGCTTTTTGGTTTTAGCGAAAAGAGATTTGTTTTTATCTGTGTGGTAGGCATTTTTGTGACCTATGTAGGCATGGTGCATGGTTTTGCTGCCCACATTGTTACACCAGAGATCATGAGTGATGAAACCTCTGGGTTGATCATGTATTTAGCGGGAATCACGACTTTTTTGCTATTGGGTTTGTCTTCTAGCGCCTATTTTATTTCTAGGCATCATGATTTAGAACAAATTTTTGAAAAAAAGCAGGCCTTGGAAACCAGTAATGATCAATTGCAAGTGTCGAACAATACCCTCCAAACCGCCTACGAAGACCTCCAAGACCAGCAAAACCTTTTGGAAAAAGCGTGGCATGATTCGGTGTATGCCCAGCTGACGCGTACCATCGCGCATGAGCTCAAAAATCCTCTGTTTGAATTTGGCATGATCATCGGTGCACTCGAAAAATCTCTGGATGACCGGGAAACAGCGATGATGTTTATCACGAGTTTGGCGACCACGATTGAAGAGCTCATGGCGCTGGTGAACGCCATGTTGGAGTCCGGCGGTGCCAGTGTTGGCGAATACCAAGCCATTCAAATTGCGGATGTCATGCGCCGTGTTCTCATTTTGGCAGAAGGGTCTATCCACAAACGCAATATTCGCTTGATCAAAGAAATGTCTGATTTGCCCTTGATTATGGGCGATTCAAGGTCTTTTTTGATGGTTTTTTCAAACTTAATCGTGAATGCGATGGAAGCCATGGGCGATGAAAATGGCGCTGGTAGGGAGCTCCATGTCCGCGTTATGAGGGACCTTGCGCCTGCTGAGGGGCGTCAAGGTGTTGTGATAGAAATCGCAGACACCGGTGTTGGGATACCGAAGTCCCGACAATCCTCCCTATTTAAGGGGGGCCACTCCACCAAAGGGATGGAAGACCGCCAGCGCGGGATGGGACTCTCCCTCGTCTGGAAACTCATTGACCAAATGGGCGGTGAGATCTCCGTTCATTCGGACCCAGACAGCCAGCAGGGGACGATGTTTCGGATTGTAGTTTGAGCGCTGGTTATCCCCATTCCCAAAACAAAACAGGGAGCGGATGCCTTTCCAAAATCAGACGTGTCGCCCCGTGCGCAGTCGCAGCGCCCTCTCAGCCACAGACGTAGTCACCTATGCGCAATAGGTGACCGCCTCGATTTCAAATCCAGGTTTTATTCTGGAAGGTTTTTATGCCTAGCCCTTTCGTTTTGCGACATCGTGGCGCGCCCTTTTGGGGGCTGATGCAGGTAGATCTCGTTTCTTTTTTTGTATTGGTATATACCCATCTGGAACGGGTATAGTAAAAACTCTGATAAATGGGAATACCTGTCTGGCTATACCCGTTCCAAAGTGAAACCCGGATTTCAAATCGTGGCGGGAGCCTATTCTTATAGGTGACTAGAGCGGTTTGGAAAGGCATCCGTTCCCGGTTTCATTTTGGGATGCGTATATTTTGAAAAGCGTTAGAAAGGAGAGAGGATCGATTCAGTCACAAAAAAAGGATCTCGGAGGCGCTGATTCTTCTTCCGGCTATCGTCGAGCAATAAATCATGATGACAAAGCGCGACAAACTCAGAGAAGAAACCCAAGGCCTCGCCCACCGCTACGCGTGGCAGCACGCCGCGATGGCGGGGTTCAAGACGTCGCTGCTGTACCAATCTTTTATAGGAGAATGATGATTTTATGAACACTAACGACAAACCAGTCATTTTGATTGTTGGCGGCGCGGGGGGCATCGGTTCTGCCGTGACTCGCCGCCTGGCGCAGAGTTGCCGTTTGGTCATCGCTGGCCGAAATGCCGAGCGGTTACAAAGCATTGCCACAGAGACCGGCGCACAGGCCGTGGTTCTCGATGCCCGCGACAGCACGGCTGTGGATAGTGAATTCCAATCGATGTTGGCCACTTGGGGGCAGTTGGATGGCGTGGTGAACTGCGCCGGTTCGGTGCTGTTGAAACCCGCCCACCTGATCACGGACCAAGAATTTGCTGAGACCCTGTCCTTGAATCTAACCACGGCCTTCAATGTGGTGCGGGCTGCCGCGCGGATTATGATGCGTCAACCGGAAGGCGGCAGTATTGTCCTCTGTTCCTCGGTCGCAGCGAGGCGGGGACTGGTAAACCACGAAGCGATTGCAGCAGCCAAGGCGGGAGTAGAGGGTCTGGCATTGGCCGCGGCGGCCAGCTATGCGCGCTATCGCGTCCGCGTGAATTGTGTCGCGCCCGGCCTGACCCGAACGGAACTGACGCGATCTTTGACGCAAAATGAGAACACCGCAAAGATGTCTGCCGCCATGCATCCGCTGGGGCGAATTGGCGAGCCCGCCGAGGTGGCCTCAGCGATCTGCTGGCTGCTGAATCGAGAACAGGGATGGGTGACCGGTCAGGTGATCGGCGTTGACGGCGGCCTCGGCCACATCCAAGCGCGAGGGTGAAGATGACGCACACGTCCAAAAATAAATCTGCCAATGCACACCATGGCGGAATGCGCCTCGGGCTATGCTGCATGTTTGTGCGTGAACCGATCCGGTTTCGCACCACGACGGCCAGCGCAATGCTGCGTCTCGGCCAGCGTGAGCGGCTGGCCCGGTTGGCGGAACTCTGCCTCATCAACGCCGACGCGCTGCTGTCCGCGCTGGGTTACTGCGCGGCGAACGGTATCGGCGCGTTCCGGGTGAACAGCCAGATTCTCCCCATCAAGACACACCCGGCGGTCGGCTATGCAGTGGAAGAATTGCCGGGAAGCAACGCCATCGTAGCGCGCTTCAGGGAATGCGGCGTATTTGCCCGCGAGCATGACCTTCGGCTGTCGTTTCATCCCGACCAGTTCGTGGTGTTGAACTCGCCAAATCCACGGACGCTGGAACATTCTCTGGCCGAAATGGAGTACCAGACGGAGGTCGCCGAATGGATCGGCGCGGATACCATCAACATCCACGGTGGTGGTGCGTATGGCGACAAGGCCTCTGCCCTGCGCGTCCTGCGCACGACCATCGCGAACCTGCCGGATCGGGTGAGATCGCGTCTGACGTTGGAGAATGATGACAAGATTTATACGCCCAACGATCTACTGCCTGTTTGCGCCGACACTGGCGTGCCATTGGTCTATGACGCTCACCATCATCGGTGCTGCCCGGATGGCGCGACGCTGGAAGCAGCGACCGAAGCCGCGCACGCGACATGGGGGCATCTGGAGCCGTTGTTTCACATCTCCAGCCCACTGGAAGGCTGGGACGGTCCGAAGCCACAACGGCATCATGATTACATCGATTCGGAAGATTTTCCTAAAGAATGGCTTGGCTGGCCGCTGACGGTAGAGGTGGAAGCCAAGGCAAAGGAACTGGCCGTGGCCCGGCTCCAGCGCGATCTGCTTTCGGTAGTTGGCGAAGTCAGAAAACGAGGATAGGGTAATCGCTAAATGAAGAAATTAAACG
>CANNCG010000031.1 GCA_947502965.1 bacterium
CCGAACGATCAAAACGGGCATGTTAGAAATCCGGCCCGTCTATGTCAGAAAAGAATCCCGAACACGGGGCCATGTCTTGGTGACGATGTTGGCCTATATGATGGCCCAATCCTTTCAGGCAGCGATTGCGCCGCTGAATCTTACGACAACCGCCGCGTGGGACTACGTTACCCAGCTCCAAACCGTTCGGCTCTCTATCGCCCATGCCACACGCCCACCCGTCAAAAAAATCCAAACGCCGACACCTACCTGCGCCGCCATCTTTGCCGCACTCAATCTCAAAATCCCCAAACTCAGCTTCCCACCTCTGTAGTCTAGAAAAAAAGTTTTTTATTGAGGCTATTTAGCCTCGAAATTTTATAGGAAGATCCGTTTTAGGCCTGAAAAATAGTCCCAAATCACCTTTTTAAATTTTTGTGCCTAATTCTTTCGTTTCGCGACAGCGCCAACGGGTATACCTCCTACGAAAGGGGCGATTAACGGGGATCCAAAGGGCGCGAGCCCTTTGAGCGCCTCGTCATTCGCTCAGCTTTGCTGAGCGAATGACTTTTTTTTTCGGGGGCTTCGCACCCTGAACCCTCGCCTAGGAAAGGATTCCCATATTAGTGTCGTTGCCCCGAACTGAGAATTTCTGTAATATGGTAACCTGCGCGACAGACCCTGTGGCACATATTACATTCACTATTAAAGGCCAAATCACCATGCAACACGTTCATGAGTTCCATATACCCGTGATGGGAACAGGGTTTACCATTGATTCCCCTATAAAAGTAGCCAAATATGGAATTGCTTCTGTGGTTTCTATCGGCGATGATGAGCTTTGTGAAACCATGCGCAAATATTACATGGGTGTTTATGGGTGGGAATATGCGCCCATACGCAAATGGGAGAAAGATTACCGCGCACGTCGTATTACCGGTTATTTGAATTTACTACATCGCATTGTGTCTTTAGAGTTTAGTGCTATCCAAAAGTCAGCCTTTTCTGAAGGCAGTGAAATGCAAAAATACTTTGCGCTCTTGCCAGATAATAGCCCGCTCAAAGCGCAGTACACCGCCATGTTGGCATGTGACAATGCCAGCGAAAAAGAAATACAGCAAGACCTGTTACGTGCCCAAATGATCCCCGGATCTATCGATGTCAACATTATGACCAAATTGGACCGTCAAAACTACGACCAAAATGGGAAGCTCATGTCTGACGAAGACTCTGACGCCTTGTCTGCATTACGCGGCTTTGCACACAGTGACTTGGATGCCTCAATTATTTTTTCTGCAGGATTCAATCGCCGATTGTATGCCTACTTGGAAAAATTTAATGACTTTTTCCCCGATGCAACAGGTCATATACGCAAACGAATTATTCTCAAGGTCTCCGATTATCGCTCATCATTAACCCAAGGAAAATTTCTCGCCAAAAAAGGGGTTTGGGTTTACGAGCACCGTATCGAATCAGGTCTCAATTGTGGGGGACATGCCTTTGCGACCGACGGACTGCTCATGGGTCCGATTTTGGATAATTTCAAAAACAAACGGGATGAATTGGCCAACATGCTCGTGGCCATTTGTAACGAGGCGTTGCAGGCAAGGTCGCGGGTGCTTTTCTCTAGAACACCCGACATGCGCATCACCGTACAGGGGGGTATAGGCACGGCGAACGAGCAGCGTTTTTTGTTTGAACATTACCACGTCCACGGGACAGGGTGGGCAACGCCCTTCTTGTTGGTTCCTGAAGCCACCACCTTGGATGATGAAACCCGTGCCCATTTGGCCAAAGCAGAGAAAGATGATCTCTATTTGTCTGATATTTCGCCCTTGGGGGTTCCGTTTAATACGGTTCGTGGGACCAAAAGCGAAGCGCAGAAACTGGCTCGTATCGCTGACGGAAAGCCAGGCAGCCCATGCCCCAAAGGCTATCTGGTGTCCAATTTGGAATTTACAAAAAAACCTATTTGCTCAGCGGCAACGACCTTCCAAAAACGGAAATTGGCCCAAGTAGAAGCGGTCGTGGCTAACGATCCACACCTCGCCAGTATTTCAGAAGGCGTAGTAGGAAAAGCATGTCTGTGTGAAGATTTGGCCGCCGGGGCCTTAATTGCGTATGGCATTGAAAACAAGCGCCCCCGTATGACGGCAGTCTGTCCTGGCCCCAATTTGGCTTATTTTTCGAACATTGTCTCTTTGGCCGATATGGTGGGGCATATTTATGGACGGGTAAATCTCCTCAATGCCACCTACAGATCCAATCTGTTTATCAATGAATTGGCCATGTATATTCAGTATTTGAGAAAAGAAATTCAGAAATCATTGCCCGTCGTCAGTGAAAAACAAGTACGCTATTTTCAAGAATTTCGTGCCAATTTGAATGAGGGAATCCAATACTACAAAGGGCTTGTCCCCAAATTTGTTTTGGAATCCAAAAAATACCACGAAACTATGAGGGAAGAACTGCTGCGTTTCCAAGCTGATCTTGACCGTATCTTTGTACAAGAGTTCCCGACTATTTTTGCAGAATATCAAGGCGCCGCCTCCTAAATGAGATCTTCCAAGTTTTTATTGCCAGCCGCTGTCGGTGTTTTGGTCATCGGGTTTGCCGTGTTTATTGCGGCAAGATCCTTTCAGTTTCCCAATTTGCAATCACGGCCTACAAAGGGCATCGAGATTGTTTCCGCACCCTTGCAGATCTCTGGTGTCGGTAAATCCCTTACCCTATCTTCCTTCAAAGGCAACGTTATTGTACTGAATTTTTGGGCGACCTGGTGTCCGCCTTGTGTGGCTGAAATGCCCCACTTTGTGGGCATTTCGAATGCCTATCCCAACGATGTTGTGGTGATAGGCATTTCCTTGGACGAAACCTCAGATGAGGTTCTCCCCTTCCTGAAAAAATATAAAATCACCTATCCCGTCGGTATGATGAATGCGGGCTTTGAGGAAACATTTGGAACATTGCCTGGGATTCCAGCCACGTTTATTCTCGACAGACAGATGCGAATTGTGAAACGCGTGGTGGGGTATCAGAGCTTCACCGATATAGATGCGTTGATCAAGCCCTATTTATAGGACCGTGTCGTCACCTCTCACCAACATCTCGGCTGACTTTGTATTTGGGAAGCTCTTTATCGGTATTCTCTGTCGCCCCGAAGTCCAGATACCGGATCTCCTGGCACGGATGGTTGCTGTTTATGGCCATGTCCAGCCCTTGGGTGCCGAATTCCCACGTTTTTTTCCGTTTGAACACACCGATTATTATCAAGAAGAAATGGGGCCCCATTTAAAACGCTTTTTTATCTCTGTAGACCAGCTCTATGACCCACAGCAACTTTCTGACGCCAAGCATAAAAGTATTCTGATAGAAAATAGCTATAAAGAGGGTCAATGCCGACAAGTGAATCTGGATCCTGGTATTCTTTTTTTGCACAATGTCATTTTGCTTTCTACCAAAAATTTCGCACACAGAATTCCCTTGTCTGCTGGGATCTATGCAGAAGTAACCCTGATTTATCAGAAAAGAAAATGGGAATGCTTGCCATGGACATTTCCTGATTACAAAACAACGGGCTATCAGGATCTATTTTCTGAAATGAGACGTCACTATCACGCCCAATTGGCATACCCAAAAGGAAAAACCCATGACCACACCTAACGAAACCCGCGATACCTTTCTCAATCAGCTCGGGCCCCATGTTTCGAAAGCCTACGACATGGCGGTGAAAACCTTGAAAAACCGTTATTCAGACTTGGGAATTTTGGCAGGAAATGGGCATTTTTCAGATTTGTGGGCACGCGATTTTGCCTTTGCCGGGTGGGGGGCTTTGCAGCTCGGAGACTATAATGTTGTGCGTAATGGATTGGAGACCTTGATCTCGCATATGGGGCCTGACGGACAGGTTCCCTTACGGGTAGGTCAGCCTATTTTTATACTCAAATACTTGGGTTTTGATGCCAACCCACCCAAGCCCCGCTATAAAGAAGACAAAGGCATTTCCATCTCTATCGACAACAATGCCTTACTGGTGATTTTGGCGGAACAGTATGTCTCAATTTCCAACGATCAAGCTTTTTTAGAAAAAAACATAGACAGTCTCAAGCAAATTCTGGCCTGGAATTATCTCCAAGATCAAGATGATGATAATTTGATCGAAGAAGGCCACTATGCGGGGTGGGCAGACAGTCTCAAAAAACATGGTAACGTCTTGTATACCAATGTCTTGCACTACCAAGCCACGCGGGTTTATGCCCAGTTGGTGAGGCGACTCGGGCGTGATGAGGAATCCCAATACTATCATAATCTTGCAGACAAAATTTCAGATGCCATTAACATTCATTTTTGGAATGGACACTATTATATAGACTGGATTTCAGGAAAAGAACGTCAGGAGACTTTTTCTACTGACGGCAATTTGTTGGCCATCTTGTACGGCGTGGCCTCCACAGAACGGGTCAAACGCATACAACGGTGCTTGGTCGAATTTCAACTCGACAAAGGCTACACCACGGGCACCAATTATCCCAAATATCGGCCACGACATATTTATTTTCCTTTTTTTCTGATCAATATGCAGGATTATCACAATGGGCTGGAGTGGTTATGGTTGGGATGCCTGGACATCGTCTGTAAATGGCAGCATGGTCAAAAACGTGAAGCCCTCGAACACGTGAGTGCTTTGTCCGAAAAAATAGTGACCTATGGCGGCGTATACGAGGTCTATGACCAAGGTATTCCGGTGAAACGCCTTTTTTACCGTAGCGAAGAGTTTTTTGCGTGGTCATCAGGGATGTTTCTCTGGATGGTCCTCGAAATAGAAAAGGAAACCGCATGATGCGTTTTTTTTTGAGCGCAGGCGAGATTTCGGGAGACCGCTATGGTGCAGCCCTGGTCTCCGCGCTAAAGCATGTGGCGTCTCAACGCGCAGTGTCTGAACCCAGATTTGTGGGGATGGGTGGCCATCACATGCGTGCCGTTGGCGTCGATCTGAAATGGGATGTCAGTGACATGAGCACCATCGGATTTATAGAGCCGCTCAAATACATCCCCCGTTTTTGGCGTACCTATCGTGAGATCAAAGCCTACCTCACTGAAACACGTCCTGATATCGTGATTCCTATTGATTTTCAGGGATTTAATATGGCAATTTGCCGTGTGGCCGTGTCCTTGGGAATCCCTGTCTTCTATTATATTGGGCCTCAGTTTTGGCAGTGGGGAAAAGCCTCCCAAGCCAAAGCCTATCTGGCCATGAATTGTCGTACGGTTACTATTTTCGAAGAAGAACAGGCCTATTATCGCAACATGGGTGCAACCCCAGTCTACATAGGCCATCCCTTGGTGGACCTTCTGCGAGACCATCACGCACATAAAGCCATGCCGAAAGCGCCCTTTGATCTGGGCTTATTCCCAGGGTCTCGACCTCAGGAAATGGCCCACACTGCGCCGCTTCTTTTTGCCGCTGCGGCAGCCTTGCAGCGACAGCCAAGCTGTAACGAAAACGTGACTCAGGTACCAACTGTCAGTATTTCTGTGTCCAATCCCAGATATACCGCGCCGTTATCCGCCTTGGCGGCCACATCAGGGTTGCAAAACTATCGCCTGGTGCCCGGCGTACCTGGCGAGCTATTGTCCAAATGTGATTTGGCATTGGCCACATCGGGTACGATGACCCTTGAGCTGGCCTTGTCCGGGGTTCCCTTGGTGAGTGTATATCGCTTTCATCCCATCTCTTATCGCATTGCCAAATGGCTTATCGGAAAAAAAATAAAAGCCATGGGTCACTTTTCTTTGCCCAACCTCATGCTAAAAACCCGTCTTGTTCCAGAATTTTTGCAAGAGGAGGCGTCGGTAGCGGCCATTGTCGCCGCCGCAGAAAACCTCTTAACAAACAGAGACGCACACGCCACAATACAGACAGGCTACGCCAAGCTCAGAGAACGCTTGGGATCTGGTGGTGCAACGATGCGTGCCGCCAATGAGATTTTTCAGTATTTACAATTTAGAAATAAAGGATAGGTTATGATTGAGTCCATATTGTTTCGTGACATGTCCTTGGTAACGGCCCTAGGACTACGCCATGCCGATGTTTTGGTCGAAGATGGCAAAATAAAAACCATCGGGTGGGATCTTCCTCAAAATGTAGAGCTGATTGTGGAAGACAGTGGCCTTCTGTTACTTCCAGGGTGTATTGACCCCCATGTCCATTTTCGGGATCCTGGACTTACCCACAAAGAAGACTTGGAAAGTGGATCCAGAGCTGCGGCATCCGGCGGTGTCACCACGTTTTTTGACATGCCAAATACCCGACCTTCTGCGACAAGTCCCCAAACCATTGCAGAAAAAAAACGCTTGGCCAGTCAGAAATCATTGGTGAATTACAATTTTTATATCGGCGCAACCGAAGACAATCTAGACGATTGCTTGGCATGTGAAAATATACCTGGTATCAAAATTTTCATGGGATCCTCCACGGGAGATCTCATGATTAAAGATCCCAAAGTATTGGAGCGTTTTTTCGCCACAGGTTCCCGACTGATTGCAGTTCATGCCGAAGATGAAGCCATGATTGCAGAAAACAAAGCCCGTTTTGAAGGGTCTCGGGATGTCACAGATCACAGTCGTATCCGGTCATCAGAAGCCGCCTTGTCAGCGACAAGGCTAGCGGTATCTTTGGCCCAACGCTACATGCACCGTTTGCATATTTGCCATTTGACGAGCCAGGAAGAAGCCTCTTTTCTCGCCAATCTGGAAACCGAAGGGTTGATTTCAACGGAGGTCAGTCCCCAACATCTCTTGCTGAGTTCTCCGTCCGTCTATGACAAGTGGGGGACCATGGGACAAATCAATCCGCCCATTAGAGAAGCCCGCCATGGTCAGGCCCTTTGGCGCGCGCTCAAAGCTGGAACAATCGCATGTATTGCAACCGACCACGCGCCACATACCCTCGAGGAAAAGGCACTTGGCTATCCCCATGCGCATTCGGGGATGCCTGGGGTAGAACATGCATTGCCCTTGATGCTCACCTTGGTGAATCAAAACAAATGTAGTTTGGTGGATGTTGTGCGATGGATGTCCACCCATCCGGCCAACGCTTTTGGTATCGATAAAAAAGGACGTATTGAAGAGGGCTATGACGCTGATTTAATTCTCGTGGATATGAATGCAAAAAAAATCATCAAAAGAGACCATATTGTGAGCAAATGCGGATGGAGTGCGTTTGAGGGGCATCGCCTGCATGGCCTGCCTATCGCCACCTTTGTCAACGGCCAAATGGTATACCGCGAAGGGGATTTTTTTACACAGATCAAAGGAAAAGAAGCCCGTATCTTGGCCCCTTGGGAAGGACATGCGTGATTATTCTCGGCATTGAAACGTCCTGTGATGAAACCAGTGTCGCCATTGTAGAAAACGGCCGACAGATCCACAGCTGTGTCATCGCCAGTCAAATCAAGGCCCACCGTCGTCATGGCGGGGTTGTGCCTGAACTTGCCTCACGCATGCACACTGAGGACCTTCCAGCCGTATTGCAACGTGCCTTTCAGGACGCAAACATGGGATGGGACGATATTGAAGGCATTGCGGTTACCCATCGTCCTGGTTTGGAAAGTTCCCTCTTAATCGGCGTCACCGCAGCAAAAACCCTGGCCCATGCACGTGGATTGCCTCTGTATGGCATTCATCATTTGCACGGTCATATTGTGTCTCCCACGCTGTCCCATGACTTGCCCTTTCCACATTTGGCATTGGTGGTGTCTGGCGGGCATACCCAAATTTGGCATGTACGTTCCTTTCAAGACATGTCTGTTGTGGCACAAACCAGAGATGATGCCGTTGGTGAAGCCTTTGACAAGGTGGCGCGCCTGTTAGGGCTTGGGTATCCTGGCGGACCACGGGTGGAAGCTGCTGCGCGTGATGCCACGGCACCGATTGCATTCACAGTGCCCTTGCGCCATGATCCCACATCGTTTAGTTTTTCTGGGCTCAAAACTGCAGTGATGGTGGAAGTGGGGGGCTATACCGGCGCCCAGTCAGGTGCCACAAACATCCTCAAACCAGTGCTCTCCCCAGAACGTATTGCCAATATTTGTCAGGGATTTCAAAACGCGGTGGTCCAGCATTTGTTGGATAAAATTGGGTATGCGATTGCACAGGTTTCCCCAAAAGCCCTGACCATCACCGGCGGCGTTGCGGCCAATCGGTTTATCGTCGCCCAGCTCACTGACGCGCTTCAAACCGGAAAGTTTGGGCACGCGGCATTGCGAGAACCCGCCCTTCAGGCGATATTTAAAAAAATATTGCCGATGCCAGTCTATAGTCCGGACTTGGTCTTTTGCACAGACAACGCGGCCATGATTGCCGCAACGGCCTATTACATGTCGGCAGAAACAGTCATTGATACCTATGCCGAATTGAAGGTGTTACCCACCGGATGCTAAAGCTTCGACAGACCGTTGGTCTCAAACAACAGCTCAAATTATCGCAAATACTCAGTCCCCGTATGATTCAGATGCTCAAAACCTTTCAAATGTCTTATGCCGATTTGGCTGAATCGGCGTCTCATGAGGTCAAAGAAAATGTCTTACTTGAGGTGACACGTTACGACACTTTGAGCACCGAATACATGGGACGACGCAAAAGTTCAGATAGCTTTCAAACCAAAGATTTTAGTGAATATACCGAGTCAAAAACAGACAAGGACCGGCTAGATACCTATTTGGTCTCACAATTGGAAATGGAAAAGCTTTCCCCCAAAGACCACAAAATAGCCGAATTTCTCATCAGTCATATTAACGACCGGGGATATGTCGAACATTGGGAAAAGGTCTCTGCTGAGGCCGAAACTCACTTCGGCATTGATACTAGAAAGCTCAATAAGGTCTTAAAGGTCATTCAGTCCTTTGAACCTGAAGGGGTAGGGGCCAGAACCGTATCCGAATGTTTGCTTATTCAACTAGAACAACAAGAATTTGAGAGCGAACGCCTCAAACAGGTGCTCAAACTGGTCATCACTGCGCATTTGGATGCCCTGGGCGAACAGCGTTACGAAGACATTGCCAAAGCCTTGTTCCTGGAAGCAGAAGGGGTAGAAGCCATTGCCGAGTTTATTCGCAGTAATTTAAACCCTTCGCCTGGCAGTGCTTTTTCTGGATCAGATGTTGGCCACGTCATCCCTTCATTTGAGGCCTATATCGAAGATGAGAAACTCGTCGTCATCAATCTCGAAGAAAGCAAAGGCTTGCAACTGGGACTCAATACCCGCTATATGGCGATGCTACAAGATCCGAATACCGATCAAGAAACAAAAAAATACTTGGAAGAACGTTTTCAAAAAGCCAGAGAATTCATTGACCATATCCAACGTCGACGTGAAACCATTCAACGTCTTGCCGTCTATGTCATCGAAAAACAGCGCTTGTTTATGCACTATGGGCCATTATACCTAGAGCCTTTACTGCAAAAAGACGTGGCCAAACATCTTGGTTTATCCAATTCGACAGTGTCCCGGATTGTCTCTGGAAAATACATTCAGACCCACCATGGCATGTTTGCTTTGAAGCAACTTTGTCCACGGGGCCACTTTGGAAAAACCAGCATCCGTTTGCGTCAAATTGTCCAAGATCTAGGTCTGCGACATCCCGATCACAGTGACGAAAAGCTCCGCACGTTGCTGCGAAAAATGGGGTTAGATATGGCCCGACGTACCATCGCAAAATACCGTAAACTCTCCGGTACTGCGTCCAGCTATAGCCGTCAGTCGCAGTAATGCAGATACACCTTGTACGTGAGCCGGCCCTTTTTTTAGAAGTCCAACGTGCGGCTATAGAGGAAGCGGCTGAATGCTTGGCTTATGATGAGCTACTCTTGTCTTGGTCCGACCAATCGCGTCCCGAGTTTGGTTTGCTCCGATTGTGGGAGGCCCCCTCATCCTTTGTGGTGCTGGGGTATGGCAAGTCGGTGGCGGCAGATGTTCATATGTCCCATTGTGCAGAGGACGGGGTTCCCATACTGAGACGTTGTAGTGGGGGAGGAACTGTACTACAAACGCTTGGGTGTTTGTCCTATAGTTTGATTTTGCCCACAGCGCTGTCACCAGAATTGGCCACGATACAGTCCACCACCAGGTGGATCATGTCCGCGCAAGCCCGATGTCTCGAAGGCTTTATGGGTACAGCTGTTTCGGTGAGAGGGACCAGCGATTTGACGGTAGGGGCTCTCAAAATCAGTGGCAATGCCCAACGTCGTGGACGACAGAGTGTGTTGTTTCATGGCACGGTTTTATGCCAGGTGGATATTGCTGCGATGGGCCGATATTTACAGCTCCCCAGCTACCAGCCAGCCTATAGGCAAAACCGGTCCCATCACGATTTTTTGCTGTCTATCGACAGACCCCCAGCCGAACTGTCAGCACATCTCAAAACCTTTTGGGTAGACACACCGCTATGCGAAGTAGAGGCCAATCTGCCTTATCAACGCTGGGCAGATGAACTCCTTCCTATTCAAAGGCGATACCTTAGCGCTGACTATGTGTACTTACGCTAGATACGTTTTTTTTGAGTCCAGAACCGGTATCCTGCCCCAATGCGGTGAGAATCTCTTGGCCATCTGGGCTATTGTTGAGGGCCTCGATAGTTGCCGGTATTGTCCCCACAGGATGTTTATTTCGAACAACGGGAGATGCCATTAACCCAAGTTCGTCAACAAACAGCGATTTTGAGGCCAATGAGGAATAGGCTCCCGTCACGATTTGAAATCTAGGTTTCATTTTGGAACGGGTATAGTCGATGAGAAGACGTTCGTCCTTCTTGGCTAGAATTTGGCGCTGTCGCAAAACAAAGTAAAAAACGTGGTAACTATCTAGCGCCCCCCCTCAAAGAGGAGTGACTGATTAAGCGCGGCCTGAATGGTTTCCAAAATATTGAGGCCTTGTTTTTTTGCGGTCTCAATAATGGAGAGCAAAACAGCATGTCGTTCAGCGCCACGCTTGCTTCTAAATC
>CANNCG010000032.1 GCA_947502965.1 bacterium
ACTATACCTAGCGCCCACGAGGGGATCTACAACATCCCCTTACACGATAGGATGTTCAAAACAGAAAAATGACGTTTTAGGCCTGAAAAATAGTCCCAAATCACCTTTTTGAATTTTTGTGCCTAATTCTTTCGTTTCGCGACAGCGCCCGATTACAAGTTTTTCTTGCTCGGCTTTGCCGCGCAAGAATATACTGAGCCTCCCATGATCAACCGACACCCTGACCAACTTGCACTTGTGGCCTTGCTCAAAAAAAAGGGCACTGGCGAAACAATGGGCAAACATTTATCCCCTGAAGAGCTCCTGTCGCTTGAGTTCCTTTTGCTCTCTAGAAATGTTACATTGAGCACAAAAGCAACCCTCTGGACAGCCCTGACAATGCTCACCCAAACCAAGGATGAAAAAGATTGGTTTACACAATTCTCCAAAGAAAAGCTACCAGAAGAATTACATGTTTTTTGGCACCCCCCACAAAACGTACTCCAAGCGTTCTGTCAGAAGGTGGTATCTGGGGAAAGCTTGAGTCATGTAGAGGCAAAGGCTGCCATACAAGCCATTTTAGAACCTAAATTTCCCGATTATGAAAAAGCAATACTGCTAGAAGCCTTACGCCTCAAACGGGAAACTTGGGAAGAAAATACAGGCGTCTTTGAAGGCTTATGGGAATCTGCCTCTCATGTGCTGGCCAAGATTCCTATCTTAATAGATCTTGCATTGTCTTATGACGGTTTTTCACGAACCCCTTTATTGGCCCCTTTCTGTGCGCCACTGCTGGCTTCATTGGGCTATCAAACGCTCTTGCATGGCACTGACAACTTGGGCCCTAAATACGGGCAAACATCCTCCAGCCTATTACACGCGGCGGGGAAACGTCTGCAACGCATAGACGAAGTCATCGGCGACTTGGAAGAAACGCACATTGGATGGGGGTATTTGGATCAATCAGAAAGCCACCCCAAACTCCATGCCTTAAAAAGGCTACGCAATGACATGGTCAAGCGTCCCATGCTCGCCACCTTGGACAAACTCATGCAACCCATCCAAGGACAGCAAACATTCCTGGTAACCGGCTATACCCACCCCCCCTATCGCCCATTATTACTCTCCCTATGTGCCCAGGCGTTGCCGATTTCTGGCGCATTGATTATGCGTGGGGTTGAAGGCGCTATACAGCCCCCATTAGACCGGCGTTTCCCCGTTAGCCTATGGGCGCCAGAATCAACTGAAGACACTTTTTTTCGGGCAGCGGATCTTGGACTAACAGAAGCGCCACTCCCTGAAAACCTCTTACTCAGCGACCGTAATAGTGTCAATTTGGGCATAGACGCACTCTGTGGTAAACCTGGCTTTGCCTATGACACCCTACTTTTAATGGGAACCACTATTTTGACAGGATTGAACCTGATGTCTCAAAAAGAAGCGCTATCTGCGCTAGAAAGATCTTTGAGAGAAGGGCGCGCATTGGCCCATTGGACACAGAAAAAATGAACAAACCCGAATTGCTCTCCCCTGCCGGAAACTTCAATAAGCTCAAAATCGCCTTTCGCTACGGCGCAGATGCGGTTTACGTAGGCGGCACGGTGTTTGGCCTGCGTAAATATGCTGAAAATTTTACGGATCATGAGCTTTGCGATGGCATCTCATTGGCCAACACATTAAACAAAAAAGTCTACCTGGTACTCAATGGCTTTGCCCAAAACGAGGACATTTCAGACATTGTCACGCACCTAAAAAACTTACAAAACAAAATTCGTCCCCATGCCTTTATTGTTTCAGACATCGGGGTTGCCCATTTGGCCAAGCAGTATACGGACATTCCTATCCATATTTCCACGCAAGCCAGCGTGACAAACATCTATGGCGTGGCCTATTGGAAGGAACTCATTGGTGCCACACGGGTCATTTTGGCGAGAGAAGTCTCCCTAAAAGACTGTCGCGCTATTTCAGAAATGATGGAAGTTGAAATTTTTATCCATGGCGCCATGTGTGCCAGTTATTCAGGGAAGTGTGTTATTTCAAATTATGCCTCTGGCCGTGATTCGAATAGGGGCGGCTGTGTTCAAAGTTGCCGACACAAGTACGATGTTTTAAATACAAAAACGCATGAAACACAGTTTAGTAGCTACATCATGAATGCCAAAGACCTCGCTGGGATTGCCTACGTCAAGGAAGCCATCAAAGCCAACATTGCCTCGCTCAAAATCGAAGGCCGCATGAAATCCGAACAGTATGTGGCCACGACTACCTCTGTATACCGCGATGTCATTGACTATTTTTGCGACAGCGCCACCATGGCAACAGAAAAGACACTGGCCTTCTTAAAAAAAGCAGAGTTTGATTTGGAAAGCGTCTCGCATCGACCCTTTTCGCATGGCGGACTCGATGAACGCATGGATGGGGACAGCATCCGTTATGACAGCAGCGGATACACCAAAACCAGCAACTACATTGGCAGTATTCTTTACAGTGATGCCACAGGGCATATTTTACAAAGCAGACAAACGTGGAAGGCTTTGAGCACACTGGAAGCCTTTCAGCCGGGTCGGCATGTCCTGCCTTTTCAGGTAACCCCACGGAACTTGGACGGGGCCTCCATTGAGACGGTCTCCCCCAATAGCCTGGTGTGGCTACCCGCAGAACTCCCTTTGGCACCCCTGGACGTGATTCGCAGTCCTAGTCTGACGCTGTAGCAAAATGTGTCATGCGGCGTCAGTAGTCGCCAGAAAAATCCTCATTTACGCTCAAAAAACGCTAGTTTTTCTGGATCGAGATCCTTGCCTGACACATTTTGCTACAGCGTCAATCTATAGAAGGGTACCTTTGAGAATAACCGCTGCGATCGAAAAATAAATCAACAACCCAGTCACATCCACCAATGTTGCCACAAAAGGGGCAGAAGAGGTCGCCGGGTCAATTCTAAACCGCCGTAGCACAAAAGGGAGCATCGCACCCGTCAATGTCCCCCAAAGAACCACCCCTAAAAGGGTCAGAAAAACAGTAATCCCAATCAAAAACATATGATCGCCATACATATGACCCACATACCCAAATAGAATAATACGCACAAAGCCCATGGCCCCCAATAGGGTTCCCAGCATGAGACCGGAAATACCCTCCTTAACAAAAACAGCTTTCCAATCTTTGAGTGTGATTTCACCCAAGGCCATCGCCCGAATAATCAAGGTCGCGGCTTGAGAGCCTGAATTTCCCCCACTGGAAATAATCAAAGGAACAAACAAAGCCAAAACAACAGCCTTTGCAATTTCATCTTCATAAAAAGCCATCGCACTGGCGGTTAGCAGCTCTCCCACAAAAAGAATCACCAGCCATTTTGCACGTTTGCCTAGCAGCTGCCAAAAAGACACCTGCATATAGGCCTCGTCGAGAGCGGCCACCCCTCCAAACTGTTGGATTTCACGCGTATCTGTTTCTTCAACAACATCCAGGACATCGTCCACGGTAACAATGCCCAACAAAAACCCTTCAGAGTCACAAACCGGCAAAATCACACGGTCATATTTTCGAAAAAGTGTCACCGACATTTCTTGCTCATCTGTCACATTTAGATAGACAACCGCGTCATTCATCAAGGCACGAACCGTCACATCGGGATCCGATAGCAAAATGTCTTTAATCCGAATGTCATCGATAAGCTGCCCCCTATCATTGGTGACATATAAAACGTTCATGGACTCTTTCTCATGCCCGTGACGTCGTATGTATCTCAAGACTTCCTGCACGGTCCATTCCGGCTTTATCGCAATATAGTCAGGCGTCATCAATCGGCCAACGCTGTTTTCCGGATATCCCAGCAGCGATTGGGCGACCTGCCTTTCGCTGGGTGTCAGCAAGGCCAGCAAGGCCATCACAACAGGCCCTGGTAATTCCTCCAAGAGGGCCGTTCTATCATCCGGCGACATTTCGTTCAAAAGGCTGGCCACCTGCTCTTGTGCCAATCCGTTTAGAAGACGTTTTTGGGTATCCAGATCCAAATATTCAAATAATTTTGTGCTGAGTTGGCGTGGCAGAATTCTGAAAATAATCGCCAAATCAGGATCATCCAGCTCGGGAACGAGATCCGCCAAAATACTGGGCTCTGTGCGCAAACAAAGGTCCCGTAAGCGAGGCCAACTATGCTCTGATAGACCTTGTCTCAGAGAGGCCATTAAGACATCAGTATCTTTTTCTGTACGCATGGGCTTCCTTGACGATGTGATCACAATGAATGATCCTTTACAATACCAAAAGGATACCCCTTGCACAAAACAGAAAAAGTCTTTACATTATTCCCAAAAGAACTCTGAAGTGTGCTCAGGCGCTTCAGGGCTTTTGTATTAAAAATTTATTTAGCTGGAGGGGTTATATGGCAGTCGAATTTTATGATGTAAAAGATCGTACAAAGGTAAAAGTCGAAGAAAAAGACATTAAGAAGACAAAGTATGAGCGCAAACTGAAAGATGGCAGCGTACAGATTCGTTACGCTTTCCGTGCAAAGTACAATGGTCGCCAACTTACAAAGTTCTGCAGCAAAGTAGAATGGGATGCAAGCAAAGCCTCTGCTGAGTAAGTATCAACTTTGGGTGATCCTAAAAAAGCCACGTTAATACGTGGCTTTTTTTTAATGGCCTATTTTGCTTTAGTTAGAAATGCAAATCCGAGGGTCATCAAGGCCAAAAAAACAATCATTGGGGTTGCTGGAAGGTCCCAAAAAACGGCCAAGAGGGTGCCACCCAGAACCGATATCAAAGAAAAAACAACCCCCAAAAGCATGGCTTTTGGCAAAAGATGCGTCAGGTGCAAGGCCGCTGCAGCTGGTATGGCAATCAGACAAACCACTAAAATCATCCCCATAATTTTCAACAACAAAACCGTAACCGTTGCAATGGCAACCATAACCCCAAAAGAAACACTTAGCGTGGGTAGATTAAGTACTTTTGCATAGTCTTCGTCAAAAGAAACGGTTTGGATAAGATCATAGAAACGATACACAAACGCGGATATCACCGCCAGCGCAATCCCAAGATACAACCCGTCATAGAAATCGCTCAGCAAAATATTCCCAAACAAATAGGCAAACAAATCAGGAACATACCCCTGCGTCATATGAAGCGCCAAAATTCCTACGGCCATACCAAATGCCCAGATGCCATTGAGCAAAATATCTTCATATGCTTTGAATCGTTGCTTGATCCAAACCACCAAAATCGCTGTCAAAACAGCAAATACCCCCGCCCCTAACAAAGGGGAGATGCCTATAGCAAACGCCATCCCTAGCCCACCAAACGCACTATGCGCAATACTGCCCGCCATATAAGATGTCTTGCGCGCCACCGCAAAAACACCCACTACCGCAACCAGGATAGACGCCAGAACGCAGACCAGTATGGTCGGTGCCCAAAAAAGAAGGCTATCCATGATGGTGGTGTCCCACTACCCGATGCGGGTGCCCATGTGCAAAAAATTCTACCGCACATGGATAAATGGCATGCAGCTCATCCTGTGAAAAATTCTCGCCTGCGTCATGGGTAATCAATGTCTTATTCAAACAACAGACCTTGGTCGCAATACGAGACACTACGGACAAATCATGAGACACCAAAAGAATGGTTTTCTCTGGACAAAGCGACTGTAACCATTCATAGAAGTTATGCTCTGATTTGGCATCCAAAGCCGTCGTAGGCTCATCCAGAATCAACAGGTCGGGATTGTGAATCATGGCGCGTGCCAAAAAAACACGTTGGCGTTGTCCCCCAGACAAATCCGATAAGGGTTTGTCTTGAAACGAAAGTAGCGAAAATTTATCCAAGGTTTCCTCTAATTTAAGACTATCCTCCCTAGTACGTCGACGAAAAGGATTCCCAACCATCAGCGACGCACGAACTACCTCCCCTACCGTAATAGGATAACTAAAATCCAAATGGGCATATTGGGGCAAATAGCCCACCCGGGATCGGCCCAAAGCAACAGAGGTGTCAAAAAGACGAATATCCCCGTCTTTGGGAACCAGAAGGCCCAGGAGTAGCTTCACAAGCGTAGATTTCCCGCCCCCATTGGGTCCAATCAAGGCAACAAACTCGCCTGATGTAATGCTGAGATTGATCTGATCTAGAACAAGGTGGTTGGTGTCGTAGGCAAAGGATAGACCCTGGAGCTCCAGCACATTATTTCCCAAAGTCTACAATAGGGGTTTCTTTTGCCGCTTCTTTTATTTCAAAATAAGGTTTTTGAGCAAATCCAAAAAATTTAGCTACGTAGTTGCCAGGAAAATATCGAATGCTTTGATTGTAAATTTTCACATTTTCGTTGTAGCGCATTCTTTCTACTGCGATACGGTTTTCTGCACCAGCCAGCTCATCCATTAATCGTGCGAATTGCTGATCCGCCTTGAGCACAGGGTAATTTTCCGACACCATCAACAAGCGGGAAATCGCGGATTCCATTTGACCCGAGGCCCCTATTTTATCCGAAACCGATTTTGCACCAGCCAAACGCGCCCTTGCATTGGCAATATTTTCAAAAATCTCTTTTTCGTGTGAAGCAAACCCCTTAACCGTGGTGACCAGGTTGGGAATAAGGTCATAGCGACGTTGCAACTGATTTTCCACTTGGGCCCATGAGGCACCTATAGATTCATCCAATGTAACAAGTCTGTTTTTTGTAGAAAAAACCCACACAAACGAAAGGACCAAAATCCCTAAAATTCCGCATAACCAATAATTTGTTTTTTTCATTTTTTTCTCCTAATGGCAGATACGATTTAGATGGCATAGAATAGCGTAGAGACCGTATATACAGCAAGATTTAGGCCCCAAGCGTAATGGCTACGCGGAGGAGAATCGATCCGTTGACAACGCTCAGCGTCACAATTACCCCCGTGAACATTCATCTGGAAACTGATTCTATACCCGTTCCAATTCACTTTGGAACAGAATCAGTTTGCGCATGGGGTACATGTTTCTCTGGAGACAAAATCCCAATAGACATGACGATTTTCAAGCAGTCCTCGGAACTGAGTGCCAGAGGCCTAATTTCCGAATAAGGGAGATATACAAAATAACCTGAAGTGGGGTTTGGCGCCGTGGGCAAAAAAACAGCACACCAGTAATCCTCTGGGGTGTTGCCTTCAGGCAAAGGGAGATCTACCCGATCTTTGACTAAAAAGCCAATGGTCCAAGCACCCCGTCTTGGGTACTCTATCAGGACCGGTTTCATAGTGCTGCGCCGTTGCACAGAAAAGCCATCCACAATCTGCTTCGAAGAACGATACACAACACTCACAAAAGGAATACGTTGAAGAAAGTCTTCTAAAAATTGCAAAATATGCTTGCCAGCCACATTTCGCGCAAAAACCCCCACAAACATCACCAAAAGCAATGTGATTAAAAAACTGGCGATCAGAGGCAACCGATCACCAGAAACAGATTTCAAAGGCTCGGAAACAAATTTCACAGTAAAGCCCGTCAACCAAACGGTTGCCAAAACAGGCAATACAATCATGAGTCCATAAAAAAAACTATTTCGACAAAAAGAAACAAGGCTTCCTTTTTGAGTACGATCCAAATCCGTTAAAAACGAATGATCTTTACTCACAATAGATCCTCTCGATTTCTTGGGTTATTCGCCACAATCGTATTTGTCTTCATCCATAGGACCTAACCCCAATACATCGCGCACATTGTCCTCTACCCCACCCTCATATTTGTCATAAGTACCCTCTTGATAGCCATGCTCTTGCCGTTTGTGATTGAGCTTGTTCTTTTTGAAATACAAGTCCATGACCGATTTCGCATCCAAGCCAGCGACGGTACACATGCTCACCCAGAAATGAAGCATATCAATGAGTTCAACTTTGACGTTGTCCCAATTGTCTGTATCCGCTTTCCACCATTTCCAATTCAAACTATCAATGGCTTCTGAAGACTCCTGTCTCAAGGCCAGTTCAAACTGAATAAAGCGCTGACGACGCACCTCCGGATCTGAAAGTTCTGTATACAAAGACGGATTTATTTTGAGATTCAAACGAATTTGTTCATCAAAAATATCTTGTAAGTTCATAGTGACGTGGCCTCCTGGCACAAAAGAAAAAAGAGAGAGATACGTGGGTCGCATTATAGGAAACACAACTAGCCACGACAAGAGCCGGGGATATCGTTGCCCCTACCTCTGACAAAATGCTATATATAACCATCTATACCCATTCCAAAATAAAACAGGGAGCGGATGCCTTTCCAAATTGCTGTGGGCACCTATAAGAATAGGCGCCCGCCGCGACTTGAAATCCGGGTTTCATTTTGAAACGGGTATATACAGTAGATTATTTTCTGGAAGGACACTTCACTATGATACCTCAGACCGCAAACACCATCACGTCTGTCCCGCTTTTGGATCTCCAAGCACAATACGCATCGATAGAAGCAGACATTCGCACCGCTTTTGAAACGGTATTATCTGAAAAACAATTTATAATGGGTCCTCAAATCGAGGTTTTGGAAAAAGCAGCTGCGACGTACTGTCAAACACGCTATGCATTGGGTGTATCCTCCGGAACAGATGCCTTGGTATTGGCCCTCATGGCCATGGAAATTGGCGCTGGAGATGAAGTTATTATCAGCCCATTTACCTTTTTTGCAACAGCAGGTGCTATTGCAAGGGTGGGGGCTAGACCTGTATTTGTGGACATTGATCCTGACACTTTTAATATGGATACCAGTAAAATTGTTGCTGCGATCACGCCCAAAACAAAAGCCATCATGCCTGTCCATCTTTTTGGTCAAATGGCCGATATGGGCACAATCATGGTCATCGCAAAAGAGTACGGACTCTATGTCATAGAGGACGCAGCACAATCACTGGGGTCTGAATACACCACCAAAGACGGCAAAACGCACAGAGCCGGGAGCATGGGCGATGTCGGCTGTTTTTCCTTTTTCCCCAGCAAAAACCTGGGATGTCTTGGAGACGGTGGACTGGTGAGCACCAACGACACAGCGCTCTACGAGAAAATGCACATCATGCGCGTACACGGATCAAAACCAAGATACTACCATCATGTGGTGGGAGGGAACTTTCGTCTGGATACACTGCAAGCCGCATTTCTATTGGTCAAGCTTCCCCTATTAGAACAACAACATCAAGACCGTATCACAAACGCAGCGTATTACAATCACCACTTAAAGGAGATTTCTCAGATACAAAAACCCGTCATCAAAACAGCAGGTCGCATGATTTATAACCAATACACCCTCATTGCTGAGAACAGAGATGCCTTACAAAAAGCCCTTAATGAGGCCAATGTGGGCAATGCCATTTATTACCCTGTGCCACTCCATCTGCAAGAATGTTTCGCCTATCTGGGACATAAAGTAGGCGACTTCCATGTTGCCGAAAAACGGGTAGCCGATGTGTTGTCTATTCCTATCTATTCTGAGCTAAGGGAGACCCAAATGGACTACGTGATTTGCGCTATTCGGCAGTTTTATACGGACCAGTCTTAACACAACGCAGCTGAGTGAAAACATGGTTTTGAAAGGGCGAAGCCCTTTCAAAACCAAAAAGAATGTTAGCGCTGTGAAATAGTCGATCCTATGCGGTTCATAAGCGCATCATCTTCTAAAATTTTACCAGTACCAATGGCCACACAAGACAAGGGATCCTCCACGCGGGTAATCCGAATACCTGTCTCATCCATCAGATGCTGCATCAAACCATGGAGCAAAGAACCGCCACCTGTCATCACAATTCCTTTTTCCATAATGTCGGCGGAAAGCTCTGGCGGAGTTTTCTCCAACGTCATCCGTAAAGTATCCACTATCGCCAATACCTGCTCCGCCAAAGCATCGCGAATTTCATAGGAAGACAAAGTAAAGGTTTTTGGCAATCCACTCAAAAGATCACGGCCTTTGACGTCCAAGGTAAGCTCTTCATCCAGGGGGTAGGCAGACCCAATTTCAATTTTAATTCGTTCCGCCATACGCTCGCCAATCAAGAGATTATAATTTTTACGACAATGGGAAATAATAGCCTCATCAAGCTCATTCCCCGCAGTACGGATCGAACGACATGTCACAATACCACCCAAGGAAATCACGGCGACCTCTGTCGTCCCCCCCCCGATATCAATAATCATGTGCCCCTTGGGATCATTGACCGAAATACCCGCCCCGATTGCAGCCGCCATGGGCTCATCGACGAGAAATGTTTCGGAAGCACCGGCTTGAAAAGACGCATCCAAAACAGCCCGTTTCTCAACATCTGTAATACCCCAAGGCACCCCAATCAACACCCGGGGACGACGCAAGCCTTTGGTCTGCTGTGATTTCTTTATAAACTCACGAATCATTTTTTCAGTGATCTCAAAGTCAGCAATAACCCCATCTTTCATGGGACGAACAGACACAATATTACCCGGCGTACGACCCACCATATTGTAGGCATCATTTCCAATAGCCATGACCTGACGGGTCGCCTTATCTACCGCAACCACAGAGGGTTCACGCAGAACAATACCTTCACCACGGACATAGACAACGGTATTGGCAGTCCCCAAGTCTATACCAATATCCCGTGTAAATTTTCTGAGCAATTTTTGCCACATAAGAAGGACCTACCTTGAGCGAATTTGAATTGCGAAGCATAGCATACACCCATTCCAAAATGAAACCGAGAGCGGATGCCTTTCCACTATGGCGCTGTCGCGAAACAAAAGAATTAAGCACAAAAATCAAGAAAGGGAATCTGGGACTATTTTTCAGGCGTTCAAGCCCCTATAAAACTGGACAAAAACACCTGTAAAAAGAGAGAGGGAATAACGTCCGCAATCGGAAGATTCAAGACCGAGCCTACGCCCGTCTTGAGTCATCCGATAGCTACCGTTGAGAATCGGCTAAGGATTCCAAAGAATC
>CANNCG010000033.1 GCA_947502965.1 bacterium
GGGGCCATGTCTTGGTGACGATGTTGGCCTATATGATGGCCCAATCCTTTCAGGCAGCGATTGCGCCGCTAAATCTTACCGCAACCGCCGCGTGGGACTACGTTGCCCAGCTCCAAACCGTTCGGCTCTCTATCGCCCATTCCACACTCCCTCCCGTCAAAAAAATCCAAACGCCGACACCTACCTGCGCCGCCATCTTTGCCGCACTCAATCTCAAAATCCCCAACCTCAGCTTTACGCCTGTAGTCTAGAAAAAAAAGTTTTTTATTGAGGCTATTTAGCCTCGAAATTTTATAGGAAGATCCGTTACAATGTCATCGCCACAGTTGATTCCTCGACGGGGGCTAGGGGGCGGAGACCAAAAAAAACATCTTTTCGCTCAGCTTTGCTGAGCGAAAAATGGAGATTCCAAAGAGCGATTGCCCTTTGGATCCCATTAAGGCGATGACGCTATGCAGGGGGCGGGGGGCAGCCCTCCAAAAAGCCTAGGTCGTGGCGGTCGCCACTTCCGCCAAAAAATGTACCGACGCCTGCATCCCGCGCTCTAGATTGGCCAAGCTGATACGTTCATTGGGCGCGTGGATGCCATCATTGGGGAGATTGAGCCCCATGAGGACCGTATTGATACCCAAAATACGCTTGAAATCTGCCACCACAGGGACGGTCCCACCCTCGCCCTGAAACACCGACGCCACCCCGAAGGCTTTTTCCAGCGCCACACTGGCCGCTCTGACAAAGCGATCCTCCTGGGCCACCTGCACAGGGGGCGCCATCGAATGAATATCGACATGGACATGCACCCCCGGGGTCACATGGGCATGGACAAAGGCCGTGAAATTTTGGGCAATCACCGTCGGGTCTTGGGTACCGACCAAACGCATGCTGACTTTCGCCGACGCTTCCGCTGCGATGACGGTTTTGGAGCCAGGACCGGTATAGCCGCCCCACATACCATTGATCTCCAGCGTGGGCCGGTACCAGCGCCGCTCCAGCGTAGGATAGCCCGCCTCGCCCTCTAGGTGACTGAGTCCCAGCTCGGATTGGTACGCGGCATCCTCATGCGGCAAGGCCCGAATCGCCTCGCGTGCTTGCTCAGAAAGCAGCGGCACCCCGTCATAAAACCCTGGTATTTGCACCTCGCCCTGCGCATTTTTGAAAGACATCACCAGTCGGGAGAGTTCCAAAAGGGCATTGGGCACCGCCCCGCCGTGTTGGCCTGAATGCAGATCCGTCGCCGCCACGCGCAGCTTAATTTCTGTATAAAGCAGGCCCCGCAAACTGGTACAGAGCGAGGGGCGATCCGGCGCAATCATGGGGGTATCCGAGACCAAGGCGATGTCGGCTTTGAGACGCTCACGGGTGGCGATGATAAAGAGCTGCAAGTTCGGACTGCCGATTTCTTCTTCTCCCTCTATCACTATTTTAATATTTACAGGCGGTTTTCCTACCGTTTCTGCGTAGGCTTTGATGGCACGAATGTGGCAATAGATCTGGCCTTTGTCATCACTGGCGCCCCGTGCAAAAAGCTGCCCATCCCGAATCGTAGGCACAAAGGGGGGCGTCTCCCAAAGCGCCAGCGGATCTGGCGGCGGGACATCATAGTGGCCATAGATCAATACCGTGGGCAGCGCCGGATCGACCTGCCACGCAGCATATACAATCGGGTGTCCGGGGGTTTCTATTCGCGTCACATCCGAAAACCCCGCGTCTATCAACAAGGCTCGGGTATACTCAGCACAGGCGTCTATATCGGGTTTATGAGCGTGATTGGTACTGACACTAGGGAAAGCCAACCACGTCATCAGCCCCTCTAGGTGACCGTGTGTGGTATCTGTAATCCATGACAATGCTGTATTTTTTATCATTTTCTCTCTATTCCTGTAATGTCAATTTACCCATACAAAAACCATGGTTTTTGTATGGGTAAATTGACATTTATGAAGGAGTCTACCTAAACTGTAATAAAGGAGTCCTCTATGCGCAACACTGACACGAGCCGAACAATTTTAGTGGTAGACGATGACCTCTCTATTACCTCTATTTTTGAGTTCATTTTACAACAAGCGGGATACAACACCATCACCACCTCGTCGGGCTATGAGTGTGTGGAGGTTGTGAAGTCCAACCAACCTGTGGATATTATCTTTCTGGATCTCAAAATGCCAGGCCTGTCTGGTATCGAAACCTACAGAGAAATACAAAAAAACCGACCCAGCGTTTTGGTCGTACTCATGACCGGATTTACCGTCGATGATTTTCTAAAAGAAGCCTTTGAGCTGGGTGCTTATGGCGTCATTTACAAACCCTTTGATGTCGAAGAAGTATTGTCCATCATCTCCAAAATCGCACATCTTCCCCATAGCAGCCCCATGAGATAGTCCCCTATGAGGCCCATTCTCCCGCCCTCATCAAAGGTCATCCAAGATGTCATTAGCACATTGAAGGAAAAAGTGGTTTCCAGAGAAGCCATTGTCAAAAAATTCTGTGCCGCCGTTACCCAGGGTATCGGGTTCCCCGACATCAGCCTCGCCCTTCTCAATCCGTCGGATGGCAGCACGGCGCTGGTACACAGCACCTTGGATCCCCAGTGGCTCGTCCCCATCCAGGAACGCGATTGGCTCAGCAACCATGTCCACATACGCAAACAAAGCGACGCCGCCAAGCCCGAAACCCTTCTCTATATTACAGATCGACACACCCAATCTTTCGTAGACAAATCGCAACGAGAGGACGACATGCGCCTTTTTAAATTTGACTGCAAAGACGGGATCTATATTTCCCTAGTCTCCGAGGACCAGCAGCTTCTGGGAGTCGCCATGATTCACGGATGGCGCGAACAGCGTCACCTGGATGCCGATCCTCAATTTCAGGAGCGTCTCCAATTGCTGAATCCGCTTAGTGATGCCACGGCGATTGCCTTGGAAACCCTGTTGGTCCACCAGCGTATCGAGGGACTTTTGTCCGACAAGCGTGAGCTCAAAAAACGCATCCAGCGGGATGAAGAAGACCTAAAGCGCCGACTATTAGAGCTCACTGTACTCTACGACACCTCCAATAGCCTGGGGCATTCGCTCAATTACAGCCAAATCGTCGGCATTGTGATGGATGCCTTGGGCAAGGTCTTGCACTTTGACATCTGTACCATATTTTTACTGGATTTTGTACCCGGTGGCGAAATCATCACCCGATTGAGCCGCGACATCGCCCCAGACTTTATCAACAGTGCCCAGCGCAACATTATCGCGGCCACCACCCCGTTCGTGAAACGTGGTATCTCTCCAGATCAGGTCAAAACCACGATCAGCCAAGTCTCCTCACCCCACATCAAAATTGAACACCCCCCCATCATGCGCTCTTTCAGCAATGTCCCCCTGATTTTCAAAGAAGACGTCATCGGGATGCTCAACGTCTGTTCCACATTGCGCAACGCCTTTACCCGCAATGAAATGACCTTTCTGCACACGATGGCCAATCAGCTATCCGCCAACCTGGGACGCCTCAAAATCATCAAGCGCCTGGAACGCTCCAAAATGGATGCGCTCATCCGCAGCATGACCGACGGGGTCATCATGATGGACGAAGCCGACCGTCTGGAAATCATCAACCCAGCAGCACAAGACATGCTCCGTATCAAAAACCCCTCCACCGAAGCCGTTCTCGAGCGACTGGGTCAGATGAAACTACAAAAGCTCTATTGGGAAACAGCAAAATCAGGAGCCCCTTCGTTAGAACAAGAAATCAGCTACAAATCCACCTATTTTTCCGTCAACATTGTACCCGTATTTGACAGCGAAGACAGTCGCGTGGGTACCGTACTCGTGTTTCGGGATTTCACCGAACTCCACAAAATAAACAAGGTCAACTCGCAACGGCTAGAGGTGATTTCCAAAGTCGATGCCATTATACGATCCATCAGCGATCTCGACAGCCTATTGGAATTACTCATGGAATTCATCATGACCGTGGCCAATGCCGAAATGGGAGCCATCCAATTGCTCAACGGACGTACCTTTGAAACAAGGACGCACGCCAACTTTCCTGACAAAATCAGGAGAGAATACAAGTTTATCTCAGGCGAAACGCTCTCAGAATACACGGCCAAAACCAAACAGCTTTGTCTCATTGAAAATTATCTCTACAACCCCAAGGTCAATCATCACGTTAAAATCCTCATTGATAGCTACATTTGCATCCCGATCATGGCCAAAGAACAGAGCATCGGACTGCTCAATATCGCACGCCGATATGGCACAGACCATGTCGGCTGGTCTCAGGATGATATCAAGACATTGACCACCATCACCAACCTCTCTGGCACGGCCATTCAAAACGCTAGGTTGTACCAAGAAAAACTCAAAAAACAAAAACTAGACCAAGAGCTGAAAATTGCCAACGAGATTCAAACTAAACTGTTGCCAGAAAATATTCCCCAACCTGAGAACGTCTCCATTGGGGCGATCTCAGTTCCCGCACGGGAAATAGGGGGGGACTATTATGACTTTTTTGAGCTGGACCATGGCAAGCTGGGTATTTGCATCGCAGACATTGTCGGAAAAGGGGTCCCTGCAGGACTCTATATGGCCATGCTTAAAAGCATTCTACACACCCACCTCATCGGCATCTTATCTCCGAAAGAAGTCCTCCAAAAAATCAATCTTTTGCTGTTTCGAGACCCCGTTATCCAAAAATTTGTCCCTCTTTTTTATGCCATTTTGGATCCGGTTACCAAAACTCTGGTCTATGCCAATGCGGGACACGAGCCAGCCGTTTTGTTCAGACAGGGCCATCACCAGGTGTTAGACACAGAAGGCTTTCCGCTAGGGGCCTTGGCAGAGTCCCGTTACGAAGAAAAAACCATCATCCTTGAAGAAGGCGACACCTTACTCTTGTTTACCGATGGCTTTATCGAATCTCGAAACTCGCACGGATTGCGGTTTGAGATCGCCCAAGCACAAGACGTGGTCGATCTCAGCCCAGATGTCTCCAGCGCCGTCTTTTTGGAAAAATTGTATGCCCAACTCAAACAACACCTGGAACCCATTGAAGCCAGCGATGATGTGACCCTTGTCGCCGTTCGCATGAATACGGTCTCAACCCCGAAACCAGAAATCCCTCTCCGGGTCAAAAAAATTCGGGTTACCAGCGCAAAACGTTTTGTCAAAAGAATCCGTAGCGAAACCGAATCCATTGCGGCTGACATGGGGTTTTCTGAGGATGATATTTTCAATCTCAAACTTGCCATCAATGAAGCACAGGCCAATGTGATAGAGCATGCTTACTTAGGAAGCGAGAAAGGTGATATATTGTTTGAGTTCCGGGTCTTTTCCGATCGTTTGGAAATCCTTATCAAGGATTTTGGTCCTGGAATAGGCTCAAAAACCATCAAAGGGGAAAACCAGCTGGATGAATTGGAAGGCTCTGGATTAGGGGTCTTCTTGATCAACACCATGATAGACACTGTCAAATACAATCGAATGTCTAAAGTCGGCAGCGAGCTCTGTCTCACAAAGTACCTCAAAAAAGGAGTTGCACATGGAAATCATTAAATCATCCGTTCATCCGCAAATCATCAAGGTTGAAATCGGTTCTGAATACAACGAAACCGAAAAAAAACTGGTAGGTACCGTGGAGCTCGACATCGAAAACCAGGCCCATTTTGTCGATGTCATCAATGCTATTTTCGAGGAAGGCCGCGTGTATGTCTTGGTAGACATGCAGCATGTCAGCTACATCGACTCGTCTGGACTCTGGGCGTTATTTGAAGGCCATAAAAAGGCCGCGCAAAAAAGCGGCAAGCTCGTTCTTTTGCAACCCACAAAAGACGTCAAACGGGTATTAGACATCACCAAGATGTCTTCCAAAATCCATGTCTTTTTAGACGAAAAACAAGCCATTGAACAACTGATTAGCGAGTTGGAGCTCGCCGATCGCGCATGAGCACAGCAGACCTCGCGCCACCACAAGATGTCCATATCACGGAAGAAGAAACCCGAATTCAAAAAGTCGGTGCGCTCCGGGCGGCTGGGCATGAACCCTATGGCTATACTTACGACAAAACACATGCCATTGGGGAGGTCGTCACCACCTATGCCCTTCTCGGTCCGGAAGAGCACTCCCAAGACAGTCTCCGCATCGCAGGCCGTATTGTGGCCAAGAGAGGTCACGGCAAAGCTATTTTCGGGAACCTGCTCGACATCAGTGGCAATATTCAGTTTTATGCCACGATCAACACCCTCGGAGAGGACGTTTATGCCCACCTTCTGGGTCTAGATGTTGGCGATATCATAGGGATCGAAGGCAAACCCTTTCGGTCCAAACGTGGTGAGCTCACGATTGGCATCGCCCAGATCACCTTGCTCACCAAATCCCTCCATCCCCTTCCCGAAAAATACCACGGGCTCCAAAACAAAGAGTTGCGTTATCGCCGTCGCTACGTGGACTTGATTGCCAATCCTGACGTCCGGGATGTCTTCAAAACACGCTCAAAAGTCATTCATCAGATTCGCAGCATGTTGCATGAAAAAGACTTTATGGAAGTGGAAACCCCGGTATTAAACACCGTCTATGGCGGGGCCTCTGCCCGACCGTTCACCACCCACCACAATGAGATGGAACAAGATCTCTTTCTGCGCATCTCTCTCGAGTTGCCCCTCAAACGACTGCTGGTAGGTGGCTTTGAACGCATTTTCGAGATAGGCCATGTCTTTCGCAACGAAGGTATTTCTTTCAAACACAATCCTGAATACACCCTCATGGAAATTTATCAGGCCTATGCCGACTACCATGACATGATGCGCCTCACCGAAACCATGATTTCCAGCTTGGTGCACCGCCTTCATGGGCGTTATGACATCGTCTACCAAGGCACCCCCTTGGACTTCACCCCGCCCTTCAAACGCCTCACCTTGAGCGATGCCTTGCAGCAATACGCGGGGGTATCTATGACGGCTTCGGACGAAGATCTCTTCCAAAAGGCCACCGCGCTGGGCCTCGAATCGCAGCAAGCGCCCATGCGGGGTGAGTTGATCAATTTTATTTATGACAAAGCGGTTGAATCCCATTTGATACAACCGGTTTTTATCTTGGATTATCCATGGGAAACATCGCCATTGGCCAAACGCAAACGGGATGAACAAACCCTCGTCGAACGCTTTGAATTGATCATCCACAAAATGGAAGTTGCCAATGCCTTTTCGGAGCTCAATGACCCGATCGAACAACATGCCCGCCTCGTAGGCCAAGAAAAAGCCCGCGAATCTGGATGGGACGAGGCCCATGTCATGGACGAAGATTTTGTATTGGCCCTCAAATATGGCATGCCCCCAGCCGGTGGATTGGGCATCGGGATAGACCGCGTGGTGATGTTGCTCACGGACCAAGCCTCTATTCGAGATGTTCTCTTTTTTCCCCATATGAGAGACGTTCATGTTTAGTCACAGCGCCTTATCGGGCATATACATTGGTTATTATTTCAAAGGAGGCTACTAAGCATGTCACAACGTCTTCGTCTGTTGCTCTCCCTTGGCGTTTTGGTGGCGAGTCTGGTCATCATCATATTTCGGCCATTGAACCTTGGCCTGGATCTGCGTGGTGGGGTTCGCATTGTACTGGAAGCGCAAGACACAGAGGCAGTCAAAGTAGACGCAGATGCCATCAATGGGGTGCTCGCCATTATTCGTGATAGGGTAGACAGTTTGGGGGTCACAGAGCCCGTCATCTCCACCAAAGGACTGCGCCAAATTGTGGTCGAATTGCCAGGACTCGACGATGCGGACCGTGCCCTGCGCATGGTGGGAGAAACCGCTCAGTTGAATTTTGTAGAAGCCGAATGGGCGCCCATCACAGAGACCCCGCTCACACCCGAACAGATTGCCTTGCTGGCAGGCCCCTACGCCACACTCACGATGGTCACACAGCGCGATAGTGAGGGCCGTGTCATTTCAGAAAAGCCTATTTTTCTCAAAAAAATCGCCATTACGGGTGCTGATTTAAAATCCGCTTACCATGGGTCAGACCAATACAACCGACCCATCGTCAACATTGAGTTCACACCAGAAGGCACGCGTAAGTTTCATGATGTCACCGCCCGTTCCGTCGGCAAGCCTTTGGCTATTTTGCTCGATGGCAAGGTCATTTCAGCCCCACAGGTGAACGAGGCCATTTCGGGCGGAAGGGCCCAGATCTCCGGTCAATTTTCCAATCAAGAAGTCAGAGATTTGGTCATCCAGCTCAAAGCAGGGGCCCTGCCTGTACCTGTCAAAATCATTTCGAATCAGATCGTCGGTCCCACATTGGGCAAAGACGCCATCGCCAAAAGCCGTGTCGCAGGGGTGATTGGGTTTGTGCTGGTCTGCACCTTTATGATCGTCGTCTACCGCATTCCTGGCGTCATTGCCTCAGTCTCCTTGCTCCTCTATCTGTTTGTCTTTTACGCCGTACTCAAGCTCATTGGCGCGACCCTCACCTTGCCAGGTATTGCCGGCTTGATTCTCACCATGGGCATCGTCGTGGATTCCAACATTCTGATTTTTGAACGCATTAAAGAAGAACATGAAACCGGAATTGGCTATTTGGCCGCCGTAAAAACCGGCTTTGAAAAAGCACTGGCCACCGTTTTGGACGCCAATGTCACCACCTTATTTGCAACTATTGTGCTGTTTGTATTGGGGACAGGCCCTATTCGGGGATTTGCGGTGACCCTGACTTTGGGCATTTTGGTGAGCCTGTTTACAGCCGTATTCCTCTCTCAATGGCTGCTCTTGGTCTACGCCCCTCACGCAAAAGACAATCAAAAATTGGTGATCAAATGATGGTTACTATTCTATTTTGGAGGATCCTTTAATGCTACTACGTGTGGTAGAACGTCGTATGGTTTGGTTGATGATCTCGGGTCTGTTTATTTGTGCAGGATTTGGGCTCATGGGCTTGCGCATGATCCAAGGCGAAAGTATCCTCAATTTTGGAACGGACTTTGCCGGTGGGAGCTCACTCATGATCAGGGTTCCCTCCATCGCGAGCGCCATGGCCACCGCAACCGATCCCTCCGCCCAAAGCGCCAAAGAAATAGGCACCATTCGGACCAAGCTCGGGGAAATGGGCCTGGCCAACAGTGTCATCCAAATCACCCGCGACCATGAATTGATCATCAAAACACGCGCCCTAACCGACGATCAGAGCCGCTATATCCATGCCAAACTCGGCAGCATCTACGGTGAAACTGAGATTTTGGAATTTGATTTTATCGGCGCTTCCATGGGGGCTGAATTACGGGAAAAAGCCGTCTGGATCATCCTCGGCGTGTCCGCGCTGCTCATGATTTATGTCACATGGCGTTTTGACTTTGCCTATGGCATTGCCGCCCTGATCACCACCTTGCACGACGCCGTGGCCGTGATCAGCTTGGCGTCCATTTTCTATTTGGAAGTGGATTTGGTTTTCCTCGCCGCTATTCTGACGCTCTTGGGGTATTCGATCAATGACACCATTGTTATTTTCAACCGCATTCGTGAAAACATTTCTGTATTGAGCACAGAAGGGATGTCTCTCCCTAATGTTATTACCAAATCACTCAAAGACACCATGCGCAGAACACTGAATACCGTCGCAACCGTCGTTTTGGTTCTATTGGCGCTGATTTTCTTTGGCGGCACGATGAGCCAAGGCTTCTCTATTGTGCTTCTGTTTGGCGTCATTGTCGGCACCTATTCGTCTATTTTTATTGCCAGCCCTATTTTTGCTCATTTTTACCGGATACCTACTGCTGAGGGATCTGCAACACCAGCTCCCCGATAAATGGCCACGCTTCGGATCGGGATCATCTCCCGAAATGCCCGACTCGTCTCCACCCACCGCCTTATTTTGGCGGCCAGGAGACGGGGGCATATGGTGCGTCTTATAGACCCCATGGACACCCATTTTCAAATATCCGGATCTGGGGGTATTTTGAGCCAAGGAGAAAAGCTGCCCCGCATTGATGGCATCATTCCACGCATAGGCGTACAAAGCGCGGGCTATGTCCTCTCCCTCATCAAGCAGATGGAGACCAAGGGCATCGTCTGTCTCAACACCTCCCAAAGCATGGCCACCGCCCGCAACAAACTCCACACCCTCCAATACCTAGACCATGCCAAAATCCCTATTCCGAGAACCACTTATGGCTCTTTTACCGTCCCCTCCGCCTCACTCCTGGCGTCTGTGGGGGGTGCGCCTGTCATCATCAAAACCCTGGACGGCTCCCAAGGCGTTGGCGTCATGTTGGCCCAAACACCGTCCCAAGCAGAGAGCATCATGGATGTCCTCAAACAGTCCCATATTGAATTTATTCTCCAAGAATATGTGGCCGAATCCAAAGGGCAAGATGTGCGGTGCTTCGTCATTGGGGACCGTGTCGTGGCCGCCATGAGCCGACAAGGCAACGATGGCGAATTTCGCTCCAATCTCCACAGAGGGGGAACCGCCAGTGGCCACCTGCTGTCTGACACGGACCGTGAGATGGCCATACGCGCCACCAAAACCGTCGGATTGGCTGTCGCTGGAGTAGACATGATTCCTTCTGACACGGGGATGAAGGTCATCGAAGTGAATTGTTCCCCAGGACTCGAAGGCATCGAAAACACGCTCAATATCGACATTGCGATACAGATCATTGACCATTTAGAATCCCTGATACGGGCGCGTTAATCCGCTAATTTCGTTGAAACGGATCTTCCTATAAAATTTCGAGGCCCACGTTCAAGTTCTAAGTGCAACACCTGGGGTTTTTGACCCCAGAAAAAAGTGCACAAAACTGAAATGAAGCGATCTGACTAGAACAGCGCAGCTGCCCGCGCAGCGGGTCGAAGATTCTAGACAGGTTAGCGGAATGGAAGTT
>CANNCG010000034.1 GCA_947502965.1 bacterium
CTCGTGGACAGCGATCGCCTCGATGATTTCAAACGCAACCCGCAGCAGTTCATCGAACTCGCCGCCGAGATCATCAACCGCAGCAAGCGCATGGCCCTCGTGGACGGCATCAAATACCAGCGCATCGGAGCCGAGGAATACTACGCCCAGCAACTCTTCGATACCGAGGACCTATCCGGCTATCTCAAGTCGATGATCGATGCCAACAAGAGCGTCCACGAACAGGTCATCTACCAATCCGACACCGAGCGGACCTTCGCTGAGCAGTTGGAGAAGAACGAGGCCATCAAAGTTTACGCCAAGCTCCCCGGCTGGTTCAAAGTCCCCACGCCCCTCGGCCCCTACAACCCCGACTGGGCCGTGCTGATCGAGAAGGACGGCACCGAGCGCCTCTATTTTGTGGTCGAAACCAAGAGTAGCATGTTCACCGATGATCTGCGCGACAAGGAAAGCGCCAAGATCAAATGCGGCGAAGCCCACTTTGCGGAACTCGCCACCCACAACACCCCCGCTGCGCAGTTCCTAAAGGCAACCAAGCTGGACGACCTGCTGGGCCAAGTGCTGAGCGCCTCCCGGATTTAACCCGTTTGGAAATCAAGAAACCAAAATGAGAATCTCTGTGGGCAATGCACGCGCCGGCATCGTCATCAAGAATAGCTTCCTCTCCAACACCGACAACGCCTCGAAGAATGCAACATCCACAGTAATCGCTCCCTCAACCCCATACTATACCCATTCCAAAATGAAACCAGGATTTCAAATCGTGACGGAAGCCTATTCCTCATAGGTGACGCTGTGGCTGAGGGCGGATCCGGCTTTGCCGCGTCCGACCGGGGAGCGTGCTCGCAAAGGAGGCGCTGCGACTGCGCATGCCGCGACAATTCTGATTTTGGAAAGGCATCCGCTCCCGATTTCATTTTGGGATGGGTATACTACGGGGTGCTCCGTCCCTGTTCTCCGCTTTGGTACTCAGCTACTTGTGGGGCTCCCTCTGCATCGAGGTGCCAGGTTCCCACGTTCCACAAAAGAGCCTGAACCGCATTCTCGCCGCCCCCTACCCTCGCCCCGACGGGGGGGAACAGTTTTGATCTGGAAGGGCGCCGCCCTTCCGATCCCTCAGGGGAGGAGGATGCGTCGCGAAGCGACGAATCCTCGCAAAATCCCAGAGGATGGTTTGTATCCTCCCTCTGCACGACGGCTACGAGGGGCCCGCCCTCATCTCTTCGGGAGTTCGGCTTCTCAGCAGACGGCGTCCTGCTGTTCGCCTTCGTGGCGCACAACTCGGGTTTCATTCTGGAACGGGTATACCAGCGTATCAAATGTCTCGCTTGCACGCCATTCAGAGTTCGATATAATGCCTCCCCAATGAGCAAGATAAAAATCGCGGTGGTAGGGCTGGGGAACATGGGTAAACACCATGTCAAACACAGCCAATCCCTCTTTGGGGCAGAATTGGTAGCGGTCTGTGACACAGACCCCAAACGATTAGAGGCAATTAAAGACATTGCCCCGAGCACCCCTCAGTTTACCGACATAGACGCCATGCTCGCTCACAGCCACATAGATCTGGCATGCGTGGTCGTTCCAACGTCATTACATGGCAAAATCGCAGGAAAGTTGCTCTCAAAAGGGGTTCACGTATTGGTAGAAAAGCCCATTGCCAGCACACTTCAAGAAGCAGAAACCCTGATTGCACTGGCAAAAGACAACAAAAAACGCCTTTTTGTAGGCCACGTTGAATACTTCAATCCCGCTATCCAAGCCTTTTTCAACCCCATGACAACCCATGACGTTGGTCACATCCGCCACATCTGCGCGCGCCGTTGGAGCCCCATGCCCCAGCAAATCACAGATGCCAACGTCATCATTGATCTCTGCATCCATGATTTACACATTCTCACACAGCTCATTTCAGAAAATCCCATCAAAACCACATGGTACGAAAAGTCCCACATTCTCGAAGCCCGTGCCGATGCCGCAACCGGCATTCTGGAATTTTCACAAGCCACCGCCAGCATTGATGCCAACTGGATTTCTTCTGCCAAAGTCCGAGAAATGGAAATCATTGGGACCATGGGCATGGCCAAAGTAGACCTACTCCACCAACGTGTCCTCGTCAGTAGCGACACCGCCCCAGAATGGCAGGAACTCCCCATCAAAAAAGCATGGCCACTAGAAACAGAGCTCGCCCATGTCATGACCTCGCTCTTGGAAGGCACAAGCTCCCCCATAGACGCAGAACAAGGCCTACGCGCGCTCGCCCTCTGTTACCCTATCAACCGGACATAAGCCATCGAGACGCCCTAAAAAACCTCATAAATTGTCAAGCAACGGCACATCGTGTAATATCCAAAGTGGCCTTCCGATATAAACCATGTATTGTCTATTGATGCCATTAAAGGCGTATTTTTAAGGGTTTTACTCATGCATTATTATTTCTCTTCGGAGTCTGTCAGCGAAGGACATCCTGACAAACTCTGTGACCAGGTGTCCGACGCTATTTTAGATGCGGCATTGGCACAAGACCCCAACAGTCGTGTGGCGGCAGAGACGTTTGCAACTACAGGACTCATTCTCGTCGGTGGGGAAATCACCACCAAAGCAAAACTGGATATTCAGTCTATTGTACGTAAGACCGTTTCGGATATTGGATACACAAACCCTGAATTTGGGATGGATGCCAATAGCTGTAGTGTGCTAAACGCCATACACGGGCAATCTCCAGACATCGCACAAGGTGTCAATGAAGGCGAAGGTCTTCATAAAGAACTCGGAGCTGGGGATCAAGGCATGATGTTTGGGTATGCGTGCAAACAAACAGACGTCCTCATGCCGCTCCCTATCTACCTGGCCCATCGGCTGGTACGTCAGCTATCGGTCCTTCGCAAATCGGGCGAGATTCCGTATCTTCGTCCAGATGCAAAGGCCCAGATCAGTCTTGAATACAATGATCGCAGCGCCAAAAGTGCGCACACCATTGTCATTTCGACCCAACACGCACCGGAGATATCTCACGAACAAATCATCAAAGATGTCACCGAAAAAGTCATTCGAGCCGTCATTCCGGCAAATCTTTTGACCCAGAATACCCGTCTCTTGATCAATCCTACAGGCAGGTTCGTCATCGGAGGACCTCACGGAGACACCGGTCTCACAGGACGTAAAATCATCGTGGACACTTACGGAGGTTGGGCCTCTCACGGTGGCGGCGCTTTTTCCGGAAAAGACTTTACCAAAGTAGACCGATCCGGCGCCTATATGGCCCGCTATATCGCAAAAAATCTGGTTGCCGCCAACCTCGCTGAAGAAGCAGAAATCCAGCTGGCCTATGCCATTGGCGTCGCAGAACCCGTATCGGTCATGGTCAATACACGTGGCACCTCCAGAATCTCAGAAGAAAAACTCACGGTTCTCATCCGGGATCATTTTGATCTCACCCCAACGGGTATTGTTAAAACGTTGGGTCTTCAACGTCCTATTTTTAAACAAACAGCTGCTTACGGGCACTTTGGAAGAGACGATATTGCACTGCCGTGGGAAGACACAACCCTCGCAGAGACACTGGCCACACGCATAGGACTCACCTCCCAACGCACGGTCTGAGCTTTATAATCTTGCGGGAAACCTCGCGTTCAAAGTGAGCCTGTTTATCCCAAAGGTCCCACATGAAAAATGATCCGACCCCTGTCTTCGCACTGGCCTTGGAAGAAGCCAAGATTCAGCATGATCCAGAAATTGCAGAAAAACTGATTCGCTATCTGGCCGATCGGCAGATGTCCCTTTGTACGGCAGAATCGGTGACAGGCGGAAGCATTGCAAAGCGTCTCTGCGCCGTTCCTGGCGCCTCAGAAGTCTATATGGGTGGCGCGGTGAGCTACAATACACGCCTTAAATTACAATGGTGTGGCGTCTCCCCCAAAACCATCCAGACCCATGGCGAAGTCAGTGCGCGCACCGCGATAGAAATGGCAACGGGCACGCGCAAGGTGTGCAAAACATCCGTCGCCATCTCCACAACGGGATTTGCAGGTCCTGCGACACCGCAAACGACGCTCCCTGTAGGGACCGTCTTTGTGGCCGTGGATATCCAGGGGAAAAACAGTGTTGTACGTCATCTGACATTTTCAGGAACCCGCACGGACATTCAGGACAAAGCAGCACAAGCAGCCCTCGTTCTTTGCTACAAACACCTATCCCACACCTAACCTTTCACAACGGAGGAAATCATCATGGACGACAATAAAGAAAAAGCATTGCAATTTGCCATTAGCCAAATCGAAAAAGCACACGGCAAAGGGGCGATTATGAAATTGGGCGATTCAACCCGCTTCAATATCTCTACAATATCCTCAGGGGCATTGTCTTTGGACCTCGCATTGGGAGTCGGCGGCTACCCACGTGGTAGAATCATTGAAATCTACGGTCCAGAATCTTCTGGCAAAACGACCCTCTCACTCCATGCGATTGCCGAAAGTCAAAAGTTGGGTGGGACATGTGCCTTTATTGACACAGAGCATGCCTTAAATTCATCGTATGCTGAAGCCCTCGGGGTTAACTTACAAAGTCTTTTCATTTCTCAGCCTGACTACGGTGAGCAAGCCTTAGAAATCGCCGAAACATTGGTCCGGTCAGGCGCCATGGACATCCTTGTCATCGACTCCGTTGCTGCATTGGTGCCAAAATCAGAAATCGAAGGCGATATGGGCGATCCTCAAATGGGAATGCAAGCCCGACTCATGTCTCAGGCTCTCAGAAAGCTCACTGCGATTGTCAGCAAATCCAATACCATCGTTATTTTTGTAAACCAAGTACGCGATAAAATAGGGGTTATGTTCGGTAGCCCGGAAACAACACCAGGCGGACGTGCCCTGAAATTTTACGCCTCTATTCGCATCGACATTCGTCGTACGGATTCCATCAAGGCCGGTGTCGATATCACGGGAAACAAAGTCAAAGTCAAAATCGTGAAAAACAAAGTGGCACCCCCTTTTAAATTTACAGAATTGGAAATTGAATTCGGACACGGCATCTCTGCTGAAGCCGACATCTTGGATCTGGGATTGCACTTCGAGATCGTTGAGAAAAGTGGGACTTGGTTTTCTCTCTTTGGCGAAAGAATGGGTCAAGGACGAGAAGCCGCGAAGCAATACCTCAAAAACAACAAAGACGTCTATGCAAAACTTGAAAAACAAATACGCGACTTGGTTGCCAAAACACCCGTAACAGAACTTCTGAAGGAGGAACTTTAATGCTCGGTATCATTGCCGCCTTGCTGTTTGCCATTGGCACAGCGCTCACCATAACCCTCTATATCACCCGTAAAAAGTCGCTACAGAACACCATTCAAGCCGTAGAATCAGAAAATACAAAACGCATTGAAACCGCACAAAAAGAAGCCCATGAGGTCCTAACAAAGGCCCACAGCGCGGCACAGGATATTCTCGCGAAATCACGTATTGCTTCTGAAGAAGAGGGCAAGATCAAGCGCCAAGCCGTGACCCAAATCGAACAACGTGTCATGCAAAAAGAAAAGCATCTGGATTCCAGAGAGTCTCATTTGATTGAAAAAGAAGATGCGTTAAATCAAGAAATTGAGCAAGCAAAACAACATAAAAAGAAACAAGAGAGTATCACCCTAGAGCTCTCACTCAAATTGGAACATGTGGCCGGGTTTTCTACAGAAGAAGCCAAGCAAGTCCTTTTGGCCAATGTGGAACGTGATGTCCGTCACCGCGCAGGAAAAATGATCAAAGACATCGAAGATCAAACCAAAAAAATCGCAAACCGTCGGGCAAAAGAAATCGTCACAGACGCTATCCAACGCACCGCCGTGGACCATGTCGTTCCGGCCACAACGGCAGTTGTGCAGCTCCAAGACGATGACATGAAAGGCCGTATCATTGGCCGCGAGGGCCGAAACATTCGTGCCTTTGAAGCGGTGACCGGGGTTGACGTCATTATCGATGATACGCCTGGCGCGGTTATCCTGTCCTGTTTTGACCCCATTCGCAGGGAAATAGCCCGCATGACATTGGAGAAACTCGTTGCAGATGGCCGAATACATCCCGCCCGCATCGAAGAAATGGTGGAGAAATCACGCAAAGAACTTCAAGATATTATTCGTGAACATGGCGAACGTGCCGCCGACACCATCGGCCTCACGTTCCATCCCAAAATCATCGAGCTTCTTGGGAAACTCCACTACAGAACAAGTTACGGGCAAAACATTCTCGCGCATTCGCTAGAAGCCGCACATATGGCAGGCATCATGGCAGCTGAGCTCAAAGTCAATGTCAATCTCGCCAAACGTGGCACGATGCTCCATGACATCGGTAAAGCCCTTGATTTTGAACAAGAAGGCTCTCACGATGATTTAGGCAAAGAAATCTGTATCAAATACGGCGAATCTGCGGAAGTCATCAACTGCATCATGGCCCACCATGAGGGCGAAGAGCCCGATACCATTGAGGCTGTTCTCGTCATGATGGCCGATGCCATCTCTGCCGTGCGACCTGGAGCAAGACGTGAATCGCTGGAAACCTATGTCAAACGATTAGAGAAACTAGAAGCATTGGCCTATTCTTTTGAAGGCGTTGAAAAGGCTTATGCTATTCAAGCCGGTCGCGAAGTACGCGTTATCGTCAAACCTGACATTGTGGACGATTCTAGTACCCACAAACTGGCTTTCGACATTGCCAAGAAAATCGAAACTGAAATGGACTATCCTGGCGAAGTACGCGTCTCTATTATTCGCGAAACACGGGCAACCAGTATCGCGAAGTAAATGCCTAACATCCTTTTTATTGGTGACATCGTAGGGAAGCCTGGGCGGGAGATGGTGATAACCCATCTCCCGGCACTCAAAAAGCAATACGCCATCGATCTGACTATCGCCAATGTCGAAAATGCTGCCGGCGGATTTGGGATCACCCACAGTATTCTCAAAGAACTGTTGGTGGCAGGCATTGACTGCGCCACAACGGGAAATCATGTCTATGACAAACGGGACATGCTCACCCAACCCTGGCCAGACAAGCTGGCCCGTCCCGCCAACTTTCCAGGCGATCACCCAGGAAAAAAAGTGTTGTACATTGATTTTCTAGGCACCCAAATCGCCATCCTCAACTTGCTGGGACGGGTATTTATGCACCACATGGTCGAGTGCCCCTTTCGATGGATGGACACCCATCTCCCCGAAATACAGGCACGAACACCCAATATTTTTGTCGATTTTCACGCAGAAGCCAGTTCAGAAAAAGAAGCCTTGGGATGGCATTTGGCAGGACGCGTATCCGCCGTCTGTGGCACGCACACCCATGTCGCTACCGCAGATGAACGCCTACTCCTCCAACATACGGCCTTTATTTCAGACACCGGCATGACCGGCCCCTCCGACGGAATACTGGGAATGGCAAGAGCCCCTATTATTCAAAAGTTCATTGACCAAAAGCCTGTTCGCTTCGAAGTTGCAGAAGGACTTGAAAAAATGCTAAATGCCGTTACAATAACAGTGGACGCCAAAACAGGTGTCGCACACCAAATTGCCAGAGTCCGCATATCCGCATGACACTTCCTAAATTGTTACTAATTGGCGCATCCGACTCTACCAAAAAACTCATTGCATGGGTGACAGCCGGGCACTTTGTCATGCTCAGTGAATCTGCATTTACGCCCTTATTAATAGAGAAACAAGATCCCCTTTCCCTGGTTATCTTTGCCACCCCCCCGACGCCAGAGCATCTCTACGCCGTGCAGCAGCACGACACCCCCATATTGCTCCTCCTACATGCCGACGCGTTGAACACCCAGGAGGCGGCCTTTACCCAAGAAGGCGTGGACTATTTGATACAGCCCTTTCATCCCCAAGATCTTCTCTTCCGTTTGAAAAAAAATGCATTGGCACCAAGTCCCAGTTTTACCGCCGCCATATTTGATCCTAGCAGCCTTATTTCACAAGAAATCCGCACAAAGTGGCAACATCTGGGTATCGCTATCCATCTTTTTAATCAAGACCAGCCCTTAATCACCTTTATCAAAAATGAAAACCCAGATGTGGTCATCAGCGATGCCGCTATCCCAACACACAACGCTGAGACCTTGATTGACACGGTCAAAAGCCGCCAAATTCCTTTATTCAGCTTGTTTTCAGAAAACACCCCTAATATCGAGTCCAATGTATTGTATGCCAAAGCCGATGATTATAGCGTAGCCCCTTTTTCAGGGGAGTCGCTCTTATTACGGATCAAGCGCATCCTAAAAAAAAAACACCCTCTGACAGCACCAAAGCTCAAAAAAGCACGTAAAGAACCCATACAAAGCGAAACGCTACCACATCAAAACGGAGACACTCCCGCCCTCATAAGCCAGGTCAATGTCACCCTCAATCACGAAATCAGAAGTCCCCTCACCAGCATTTTGATCGGCGCACAGGTCATTCGAAAACGTGCCCCCATCGATTCCCAAGAATACCAAATTGCCAAAGAAATTGAAGACGCCTCGCGACGCATCCAATCAACACTGGACGATTTCGGACAGGTGCGACAGGTCGTTGTCGATGACTATATCAATGGCATTAAGATGCTCAGCCTCAAACGATCACGTCACCCACAAGCCACAGGACCCAAGACATGCTAGAAGCCCGCGATCTCACCAAACGTTATAAAGACAGAACCGTTGTAAATGGGGTGTCCCTTTCCATGCAACAAGGGGAAATCGTCGGTCTCCTCGGCCCCAATGGTGCCGGCAAGACCACCACCTTTTACATGCTTATCGGACTGGTAAGTCCAGACAAAGGTCAGGTGTACTTCAATGGGAAAGACATTACCAAAGTCCCGATGTACCAACGTGCCCGGATGGGACTTGGTTACCTACCTCAAGAATCGTCTATCTTTAAAAAGATCACGGTTGAAGAAAATATTCTGATTTTATGGGAAATCGTCAAAACCATTCCAAAATCACAGTACAACGCCCGCCTAGAGGAACTGCTCTCAGACATGGGCCTGCTCCATCTCCGACATGCCCGTGGCGTGGAGCTCTCAGGCGGCGAAAAACGTCGGGTGGAAATTGTTCGGGCGCTGGCTACCAACCCCTCCTTTATTCTGCTAGATGAGCCGTTTGCTGGGATCGATCCTATCGCCGTACACGAAATTCAACAGATTATTCTCAAACTCAAACAAAAAAACCTGGGCATCATTATTACCGATCACAATGTCCGTGAGACATTGGCCATCACCGATAGGGCGTATATCATTCACCAAGGAAAGCTGTTAATCTCCGGCAATTCAGACACCATTGCAGACGACCCCATCGCCCGAAAGTTCTACTTGGGCGAAAATTTTTCCCGCTAATGGTCTCCATTCTCGACCGATATCTGATCAAAGAACTCATTGGTCCTTTTCTTTTTGGAATTGCGGCATTTACCTTTATTCTCTCTGGCAGCACCGTGCTTTTCGCCCTCATCGGAGAGGCCATCAGGAACAATATCCCCATGGGTATTATTCTTCAGTTGTTTCTGTACAAACTCCCCTACATGATTGTCTTGTCATTTCCTATGTCAACCTTGCTTGCCACGATTATCGCATTCGGGCGGCTCAGTGCAGACAGTGAAATTCTGGCCTTTCGTGCAGGCGGTATCGCCTTTAACCGTTTGGTTACCCCTATTTTTCTCACAGGTCTTTTTGTCAGTTTGCTCACGATCTGGTTCAACGAATCCATTGTGCCCAGAGCCACCCATTCTGGAGAACGCCTCTACCAAAGCGTCGTACAACAACAAAAACCAAAAATAAAACGCAATGTCAACTTCACCGAATACAAAGAGTCGCTCCCCTATAGAATCATCAATGTGGCCGAAATCGACCATGGCATCCTCAAAGGAATTTCGGTCGCTGAATATGAAAAAGGGATATTGGCCCGTATCATTCGGGCAAAATCTGGTAAGTTTCTCCCAACTGGCGGATGGGAGTTTTATGATGGGGTCATGCATAGTTTCCCCGTAGAGTACCCGGACAGGGTCCTTTTTCTTTCGTTTAGTAAGGAATACATCGATATCCCTATCAATCCATTATCTGTTATCGACCGCAACAAAAATGTTGAGGAAATGACCTCTCGTGAATTAAAAGCCAAAATCGAAGAGAAAAAATCCTTAGGACAAGACGTCATGACAGACCGCATGAATTATCACATGAAATTTTCCGTCCCTTTTGCCAGCCTCATTTTTTCAATTTTAGGGGCCTCTGTTGGGCTAAAACCTCACCGCAGCTCATCCGCTATGGGGCTGGGTATTAGCCTGATTGTCATTTTCATTTACTACATTTTATTGTCCGTAGGGATGGGTATCGGGATCTCGGGTAGCGTCCCTGCCATTATTGGGGCATGGCTCCCCAATATTATTGTTGGCATCTTTGGGATTTATCTGCTGAAGCGATTGTCTTATCGATAGAAAAAGGGCAAGACTCTCGGGCCAGAAAAACCGAAGTTTACTGCGCGTAAATGAGGCTTTTTCTGGCGAGCACTGACGCCGAATGGGGCGTTTTGCGACAGGGCGCTGTCGCAAAACAAAGAAAAAAACGTGCAGGATCTGATTTTTTTGTAAAAATCCAATAAAAATCGATAAAAGAAGCGTTTTGTGGACTATTTGGCGTAAAATCCACTGGATTTTACGCCAAATAGGCGCAGGTCGCCCTTTGGGGCGCTATGCCCCACTCAGATTGGGCAATGGCGTTATCACAACCACTCTTTTGAGATTCCAAACAATGGCATCCATAAA
>CANNCG010000035.1 GCA_947502965.1 bacterium
ATTTTGCAAAAAAACCGACCGCCACCGCTGCATCCAACCATGCCTAGCTCCCACGGGGGGATCTACAACAGCCGCTTACACCATATGATGTTCAAAACAGAAAAATGACGTTTTAGGCCTGAAAAATAGTCCCAAATTCCCTTTTTGAATTTTTGTGCCTAATTCTTTCGTTTCGCGACAGCGCCTTGATGCCAACTTCCACCCCATAGCCTTGTCTACCCACGCTATTCGCCAAATCCTTAAACCGATACACCAACCCAGAAAAGCCTACCACCTCTTCGATTTTAGAAAGTTCGTGCTTCCCTTTTACGTGTTCTGTAAGTTCATAATCGTAAAAAGCCATTCCTTACACGATAGGATGTTCAAAACAGAAAAATGACGGTTTAGGCCTGAAAAATAGTCCCAGATTCCCTTTCTTGATTTTTGTGCTTAATTCTTTTGTTTCGCGACAGCGCCATTTGTGGTTGACAACGGGTATAGGGTATCTTGACATCTTTCCCCCGTAAAGGTTTGATCAATCCATGCTCAGTCAAACCACCATTGCGGCCGTACGTGCCTATCCCGATATGGTGGCTGTCTTGCAGGACTATGTCACACTGCGAAAACGGGGACGAAATTACCTAGGGCTTTGTCCCTTTCATACGGAGAAAACGCCGTCGTTTACGGTCAGTCCTGAAAAGCAGTTGTATTATTGCTTTGGGTGTCAGGCCTCAGGGGATTTGATCAGCTTTGTCCAACGGGTGGAGCAACTGGGATTTCAGGAATCCGTTGAGTTGATTGCCCGCCGTGCGGGGATTGCCATCGAAATCGCCCCCGAACATGCCAGGACCCAACGGCCTGAAGACAAGCTGAGGCATGCCTTGCAGGAGATTTTGGCACAGGCACGGCGATTGTTTACGGCGCAATTGAAGCCGGAGACAGAGGCCTATCGCTATTTGATTTCCAGAGAGATTCTGCCTGAATTTATTGCCCGTTTTGAGCTGGGCTATTTCCCGATGAGCTTTCATCTCAGCGAGGCTTTGGTGTCGACAGAGATCACCCCCGAACTTCTGAATCAAACGGGATTGGGTATCGTGGTCGAGTACGGGCAATTTTCTTCACCGTTTCGGAACCGCTTGATGGTGCCTATTTTTGATGAACGTGGCCGCACGGTGGGCTTTGGTGCAAGACGTTTGGATGGCGAGAATATGGCCAAATACATCAATTCAGAGGAAACCCTGCTTTTTGACAAAGGTAGTTTGCTGTTTGGGCTGCATTTGGCCAAATCAGAGATCAAGCGTCAGGATGCGGCCATTTTGGTCGAAGGGTATCTCGATGTCGTCTTGATGCACCAACATGGCTTTGTGAATACAGTGGCATCCATGGGTACCGCACTCACGTCCGACCAGGCGCAGCGACTCAAACGCCTGTGCGCCCATGTCTTTTTGGCCTTCGATCAAGACAATGCCGGTTTGGCTGCGGTGGACCGTGCCTACGCGGTGCTTTCTGATATTGGGGTGGGCGTTCGGGTCATCCGTTTTGAGGCCAAAGACCCGGCTGATTATGTCCTGTCTGTTGGCGCATCGGGTATGCGAAATGCGCTGGAGGACAGTGTGTCCTATGTCTCGTTTAAATTTGATGAACTGGTGCGCACCATAGGGACGTATTCTATCCAAAATGTATCTAAAATTGTGGATGCGATTGTCCCTTTTTTGAAACAGGAACCAGACGCCATTGTGCGGCACCACTATCTGAAACATATCTCCAAAACGCTTGGCATCGAGCAAGAGGTCTTGATGGCCAAAGTGTCGGATGTTGGCTATGCCCTGCCACGCAAACGTTTGTTTCAGACGTCAAAACAACGACAAAACAAATACGTTTTAGCAGAAGAATACATTCTTTTCTTTCTCGCCTCCGACAAAGAGGTTCAAGCCAGTATACTCACCAAGCTCGGCAACAGCCAGTTGATCACGGCATCCGGTCAGGAACTTGCAGACGCGATTGTTTGCGCAACCCATTTCCATCATGAACTGCTCGCTGTTTTACCTGAATCTCAATCTCAGCATCTTTCCCAGATTTTTGTCCAACATTCTGGGGAGTCGTTGGCCAATTGGGCGATCTACTGTGACGTTATTTTGCAATACCGGCGGGAGCAGCGTGTCAGTGAGCTCAAAAAAAAGATTCCAGAATTGGAAGCTTCTGGTCAAGAGCATGTGCTCGAACAGGCCTTGGCGGAGCTGCAATCGCTTATGGGTTTAGTGTAACCCGGCGTTCAAGCTCTAAATACAACATCGGGGATTTTCAACCCCAGAAAAAAGGTATACCCATCCCAAAATAAAACCGGGACCACTGCGCTTTCCAAATCGCTATGGTCACCTATAAGAATAGGTTCCCGCCGCGATTTGAAATCCTGGTTGTGTGCCACGAAGGCGAACAGCAGACGACGTCTGCTGAGAAGAGGAACTGGAGAAGAGATGCGGGGGTGCCCCTCGTAGCCGCTGTACAGGCGGAGGTTACAAACCACCCACTGCTGCTGCCTTTAAGAGAGGTGGTGGTGAGCGAGATGGGAAAAGGCAGTGCTAGACACTGTCAGATAAGGCCCGTGGAGTCGAACGAAAGTGAACGGCTGATGAAGTGTCGAAAATTTCAAGAAGTCGTCAAAATCGGCGTATATCCCGTACTCCGGGAAGCGTGTGGGCGAAACCTGTTTACGGCCCAGATGGCGACCGACATAAAGGCGGCGAGAACTTTCTAGCCCCTAAGCTAAACTAGACACCGACTAAAGAGAGAAATCCCCCCTGTTCCTGGGGGTCCCACCAGGAACAGGGGGGGGGGGTAAAAAACAAAATTCTTTTAAACGCTTTAGAATGAGGTGTGTCATGAAGCAAAGAAAATATACAAGCGACGAGAAATTGGCCGTGGTTCTTGAAATGCTCAAGGGCCAAAAGCCAGTGTCTCAAATCTGCAAGAAAAATGGCATCCGAGATAGCCTCGCGTACCGCTTTCGAGATGAAGCCTTGGACGGCATTAAATCCGGGCTGTCTGGCTCTCAAAAACGAGGCACACTGGGTGCAGAGGCTGAAAAAGATCGCCTTTTAAAAATTATTGGGCAACAAGCGATCGTGATCGACTTTCAAAAAAAAATTTCACAGGAGCTCTCTCTGTGACTCAAAAACGAACCTTTGTGACTGAATTGCAAAATGCCCAAGTCCCCTTGAAAATGGCGGCAAAAGCGTTTGGGTTGCCACGTAGTAGTCTTTACTACAAAGCAAAGCCGCGCGCGAAAAATAAAACTGTAAAGCCCTTGGATCCCGCATTGAAAAAGAGGCTAGACAGCCTCAAAGAGTATGAACTTACGCTTGGATATCGCAAAACAGCGGCCTACATCAACGCCGAAGAAACGTCATCCGATGAATAACGATCGGATTTATGATTCGATTGAGGTTGATGCATTAAGAAAGGCTATATTAGAGGGGAAAGCTGAATGACCTTGCCACCAACGAACCTATTTCAAGACATTAAAACCCTTCTTCATAATGCACGAAGCTAGGTTGTTCGGGCTGTTGATACAATGACGAGCTCAATCCCTGATTTCGAACTCAAAATGCTGTTTTGGATTAATTGTGAAAGCGAAGAGGCGTTAGATTTGGCTGGGGAGGAAGGATTCGAACCCTCGGAATGGCGGTACCAAAAACCGCTGCCTTACCACTTGGCGACTCCCCAATAGCAGTGCCTGAAAAACAGGTATTTCAAAAAGGACCGGGCAACTATACCAAAGTTTATTTATTTTTTGAAGTACAATTATTATTCATACACTCCTGTCCTTGCCTTCTTCGAACGCCTTATTAACCGCCTATCATGAGCCAATGAATGGGATACTTTCAGTAGAAAATCTCATGTAAAGATGTCTAATGCGCTCAGTACTTCCTCTGTGTCACGGCTCAATGCTTTTCCTCCCAAGGCCTGCCGAAGCGCGTCTTTCGCCATGGACTGATGTTCATGGCTTAGTTTGGGCAAAATTTGAAAGCGCTTGGCCAAACGCGACGCGGTTTGGGGATTGAGGGGGTCCAGCTGTGCCAATGTATCTGCCAACAGCCGATATCCAGAACCGTTATCATGATGGAAGTAGGGGAGATTGTAGGCAAAAACGCCGATAAGCGAGCGGATGAAATTGGGGTTGGCTATGTCCATCACGGGGTGAGCGCGTAATGCGCTGACATGCGCGATGACCTGATCGTGTTCTGCGTTGGCTTGTACAGAAAACCATTTTTGCATCACCAACGGATTCTCAGTCCAGGTGCGTTCAAAGTGGGCCAATGCCGCCGTTGTTTCACTGCTGGGTTGATGACAGAGGAGGGCCAGTGTGCCTATTTTTTCCGTCATTGTCTCTGATTTGAGGAAAATCTGATAAATCAGATCCAGATACTCACATCCGGCCAAACGCAAATAGGCCAGACAGACCAACCGTAGCTGGCGTTGCCCCACTTGAATGGCGTTCCAAACAGGATTTGGGATATCAGGCTCTCCAAAACGACGTAGAAGCGGCGCATGGACTTCGGCGATCTGTGTCATGACGGACTTGCGGGCGGATGCGATCTTGGCGAAGTCTGTTCTGCCAAGGGCATCTGCAATGCGAGAAACACTGGGGAACTTGAGGGTTTCGGCAACGTAGGTGGGGTCTTCCATACCTGTTTCGAGAATGCGGGCGAAACCGTCGAGAAAGGCCCTGCTAGGGCGGGCGTTTGTATTTCCTAATTGCGCTTGGACGGTCGCAATCATGAGCTTTTCTGCGGCTTCAAATCGATTGAATGTATCCATATCATGGCCCATCAAAATAGCCAGATCAGCATCTGTGTACGCGTATTGGAGCGCAACAGGCGCGCTAAACCCACGAAACAGAGAGGGAATAGGTTTTTCTGTTACGGATGTAAACACAAAGCTTTGTTTGGATTGTGAATACATGAGTAAGACATCGTCTGTTGCGTCGCCGTTATAGACAAACGAAAGTTTTGTGCCGGATTTGCCCAATAAACCTAATCGGACTGGCATCAACAAAGGGGGCGCATCGGCGTTGGCTTGCTTTTGATGGACAGTGAGTGTGTAGGTCTGGCTAACGGTGTCGTAGTGGTCCTGAACCGTGCATAGCGGCGTACCTGATTGGTGATACCACGCCGAAAAATGGTCTAGATTTAGGGTTGTGTAAGGTCTAAAGGCATCGATGAAATCGGTAGTTGTGGCAGCTGAACCATCATGGGTTTTGAGATAGTGTGCGATCCCTTTTTGAAAGTCTGTTTCGCCTAAAAAACGGTGGAGCATCCGAATAACTTCGGCGCCTTTGTTGTAGACGGTGGCCGTGTAAAAATTATTAATTTCTTTGTAACGGTCTGGCTGTATGGGGTGGGCCAATGGGCTGGCATCTTCGGAAAATTGGTGTTCGCGTAGGTAGCGTATATCCTGAATACGTTTGACAGCCGGGGAGTGAAGGTCTGACGTGAATTCCTCGTCTCTGAAGACGGTGAGACCTTCTTTGAGGGTTAATTGAAACCAGTCCCGACATGTGACCCGATTCCCTGTCCAGTTGTGAAAATACTCATGTCCGATCACAGCTTCGATCTGTAAATAATCATGGTCCGTGGCCGAGGCAGTGTCTGCCAAAACGTATTTGGCATTAAAGAGATTGAGCCCCTTGTTTTCCATGGCGCCCATATTGAATGCTTGTGCGGCAACAATCATATAAATATCCAGGTCGTATTCGAGTCCAAACCGTTGTTCGTCCCAAATCATGGCGCGCCTCAGACTTTCCAATGCAAAATCTGCTTGGCTGGCATAACCTCGGTCTACCAAGATTTGCAACAAAACCTTGCGCTGGGTATAGGCCGTGATGTGGTAGCCTTCGACAATGTCAAAATCGCCTGTAACCAAAGCAAAGAGATAAGATGGCTTTGGATAGGGATCTTCCCATACGGCGTAGTGTCGGTTTCCATCCAAATCCCCAGTAGCCCGTTTATTTCCGTTGGAGAGCAGTATGGGGTACTGCGTTTTGTCTGCTTCGATACGTACTTTGAACTGCGTCAGATTGTCTGGTCGGTCAATGAAATAGGTAATTTTACGAAAGCCTTCGGGTTCATTTTGGGTGCAGAGCATCTGTCCTGAACGGTAGAGTCCTTCTAGGGCTTTGTTTGTCTCTGGTGAGATTTTGATGGTGGTGGTGAGGGTGAATGTTTCCGGTACATTGGGGATCTCCAAATGGCTGAGATGTTGCTGATAATCGGTTGCGAGGAGTTGGCTGTCGTCGATGGCAATACTCAGGAGGTCGAGGCCTTCGCCATCCAATAAGAGCGTCGTACTTTTTGGGGCTAATGGATTGCTTGTGATATGCAATTTCGAGTTCACTAAGGTGGTGTCTGTGATGTCAAAAATAAGTTCGGCACGGAGAATTTTATAGGGGTGGGGGACGTAGTTTTTTCTATAAACCCATGGGTTTATTGTTTTTTTTGTTGTAGCTGTCACGATAAGACTCCTTTTGATACCTAGATAAATGTTGCTTTGCAGCGGCTGCGACCTGGCCTAAATAGATATAGAGCATGCCAAAAACAAAGCCGTGGACCAAAATAAGTACAATGACAAAATAGAGTATTCCAGACAATGAAAATCCGAACATAGTGGATGCATTATAGAATTGAAATCACATTTTGCGACAGCGCCAATATGCAAAAACGGAGCGTGATCCACGCTCCGTTTTTTGTTGCCGTATTCGGATGTTGGCGTGTGCCCAGCATCGCGTAGGTATCGTGCTCTTGCAAAAGAATCCCCCCCGAGAGTTTGCGATGAGAATGCATTTCCCAGTATCTGGTTGTTATAAACAATAGAAATTGCTTATTGGCACATGTTTGTCGCAAAAAGTATGATGCCCTGTATCTATGATAGGAGTTACACCGTGACACAATTTGAGACAATGGGGATTAATCCCTCAATTTTGCAGGCGATACAAGAAATTGGGCAATCTGCTCCAAATATACTTCAAGAAAAGGCAATTCCTGAAATTTTGGCTGGGAAAGATTTGCTTGGGCAATCAGCCACAGGAACCTCACTGACATTTGGGGTCCCTATGCTGCAAAAGGCGGCGACCCATGTTCGGGGTATTCATGGCTTTATTTTGACGCCAACACCCGAAATCTGCCTCCAAGTGACGGAGACGTTACGTGCTTTGGCCAAACATAGCCCCGAAATTCGTGTGGTTGCCGTCTATGGCGGTCAGCCTATTGAGCGTCAGATCGCAGAGTTACGAGAGGTTCCGCATATTGTGGTGGGGACGCCTGTACGGTTGCTGGAGCATCTGGATCGCGGGACGATTCGTCTTTATCATGTTCGGCTGTCTGTTCTCGACCATACATCGACGATGTTGGATATGGGGTTTCAGGATGAGTTAGAAAGTATCTTGGACCAGGTACCTTCTGGCCGTCAGACCCTTATTTTTTCAGAAACCATGCCTACCAAGGTTATGAATTTGGCAGCGGAATACCTCCAAAATCCTGTTCACGTGGATGTCGTTCCTACAGAAGATCTGCCGGTACCCGTTGTTGAGAAACCAATAGTCCCGACGGTAGCAACGGCCTCTGAACCTCAAGACAAAACAGAAGCTCTGATTAAAACCATTGAAAATACGGTTGAAGAAGGTGGTTTGGATATCTATACCGCGATTGTGGACCGCATTTCTGAAACGATGCCTCCCCGTATTGTGGCGGCGGCCTTGCTCAAATTGCATCTTGGCGGCAAGTCCTCTGTCCCAAGTGATACGGGCGTGACCTTGTCTGGGTTTTTGTTTACCCGGGAAGATTTGGACCAAGCGTCTATCCGTCCAGGAAAAATACGATTGGTGCTCAATGTGGGCCGTCGGGATGGGGTTTGCGTCAAAGAAGTCTTAACGCTTTTTGCAACCGAAACAGGACTCACGTCTTATTTCTTAGGAGACATTGTTTTGGCAGATATGGCCACCTATGTCGATGTTCCTGAAGACAAGTTGCAAGTGGTTTTCAAAGGGCTCAATGGGATTGTACATAATGAAACCCCCTTGGAAATTCGTTTGGTTCATAAGGTGCGCGATGCGGCCCAATTGCAACGGGATATGGCAGAGCAACGGAGCCGTCGTCCTGAAAAACGTTTTGATGGCGGGGATCGTAGGCCCCAAAACAACCGTCGATTCCCGCCTAATAACAACAACGGCAATAATGGGGAACGTGCACCAAGAGACAATGCCCCAGCACAGGCGCCCACAGAGGATAGCGCTGCTGCGTCACCGGTGGCTCCTAAATTTTCTAAAAAGCGTTACGATACCGACCGTGAGCGAAAGCCACGTGACAATAAATATACGCAAGGCCGTTCGGATAACTATCGCAAGTCGTCTTCTGGGTTGCCACCTTATTTCCCCGCGTCCTCTGTGACCAAACCCCGGATAACGGGATTATGACGGTTATTTTAGATGGCAAAGCTGTTTCAGATAAAATTCTTTTGGAACTCAAGATTGCGGTTGCTGCAGCCCTAGAGACGACGGGGAAAGATCCCGGTTTGGCTGTGATTTTGGTCGGCAACAATGCCGCATCGCGTACCTACGTAGAGGCCAAGAAAAAAGCATGTCATGAGGTAGGTATCATGTCTTTTGAATACAAACTCTCTGTCACGGATGGCCAAGCGGTACTGGAGAAACTCATTGATCATCTGAATGCGGATGCAGAGGTTCACGGGATTCTCTTGCAGCTTCCCTTGCCTGATGGTTTTGATGAACAAGCGGTTCTACAGCGCATTCATCCAGACAAAGATGTGGATGGCTTTCATCCCTTTAATATGGGGCGCTTGGCGATTGGGTTGCCCGCTTTGCAGCCATGTACGCCCGCGGGGATTATGAAACTCTTGGAACACTATCAGATCGCAACAGAAGGCAAGCATGTCGTCATCGTAGGTCGTAGCAATATTGTTGGAAAGCCTATTGGCCTCATGTTGGTGCAAAACAACAAGAATGCCAATGCCACTGTCACCATATGCCATTCCAAAACCCCGGATATAGGCGCGATCACACGGCAAGCGGATATCCTTATTGCGGCGGTGGGCAAGCCTGAATTTATTACAGCGGATATGGTCAAACCGGGTGCGACGATTATTGATGTGGGTATTAATCGTGTTCCGGCAGAGACCAAAGCGGGTTATAAAATCGTCGGCGATGTTCATTTTGAGGATGTCTATCCTTTGGTGGATGCCATTACGCCAGTACCTGGGGGTGTTGGCAAAATGACCATTGCCACACTGATGGCGACGACTTTACAAACCTTCCGAAAACAGGAAGGGCTTCCGAGCGCGTAGCATTTCCCGTTTGCCTGGTGGGCCTTGGAGTCGTTCTATTTCAAGGCCTGCGGCTGCAAAACCGCGCCGAACACTGCCCTTGGAGCAGTAGGTGACCAAATGCCCGCCTGGCGCCAGCATGGCGGCCAGATTTTGGAGGATTTCGGGTTCCCAGAGCTCTGGTTGTGTGCTGGGGGAGAAGGCGTCCATGTAGATCACATCAAAGGTTTGTGAGGGGTGAAAATTCTCTAACAAGACCCGGTGCTTCGAGAGCGTGTGTCCCTCATGGATGGGGATTTCCAAGTCTGTGCTATGCAGCTGTGTCAGTAATGTTTTCGATATATCAGGATATGCGGCTGTCAGCTGTGAACTATAGTCGGCGATACAGTGCATCGCAATGGGAAAGGGTTCCAGTGCCGCATAATGGCAACGGACGCCCAATTGTGTTAACCGGGACATGGTCAACATGGCGTTTAACCCTGTCCCAAAGCCGACTTCCAAGAGGTGTAATAGGGGTTTGGGAGACTTGGCAAGATGCCAGGCGGTACCGGCGTCGTAATACACATGCTGGGCTTCGATCATGGCCCCGTTCATGGAGTGGTAGGTTTCCAAGGTGATGGGGTTCTGGAGGGTAGGGGAGTTGTCGTTTGTGATGAGGATTTTGTGGCTGGTATGCATGGTGGTTATAAAAGCAACAAAAAAGGACAGGATCACGATGCTGATTCTGTCCTTTAAATATAAAACGAAATGAACAGCCAGACGTCTTGCTATTGGTAGCCCTACGGGGATTCGAACCCCGGTTGCCTGGATGAAAACCAGGTGTCCTAACCCCTAGACGATAGGGCCAAGCTCAAGACAGATGAAAATTCTACCAATGGCAGAGCTTTTTGTCTATGCCTTTTTTGGATCTATGGCTATAATTCCCGGCACAATGAAGCTGCCATGGCTATACCTCTTGATTGATGTGCTCTCTGAAGTAGGCTGGACCTATTATCTGAAAAAATCAGAGGGCTTGACCCAGCTTTTTCCCTCATTGAGATTTCTCATCTTATTGGGGCTCAGTATGGGTCTTTTGTCGACCATACGTGATATGCCTATAGGGGTGGCCTATCCGGTATGGACAGGGATAGGTGCTGCGGGTGCTGTCTTTGTAGGGAGCTTGTTTTTGCAGAGCCATTTGGACTTCTGAAAGGCCTGTTTTTGGTCATGATC
>CANNCG010000036.1 GCA_947502965.1 bacterium
AACTCGGAGATTTTGAATGCGATTATGGGCGCCTTGGATGCGCATACTTCTATGAGTACACAGGCTCTGAATTCGGACATCATCCGACGTGGAATCAAAGATATTCTGCTCAATAGCGCCCGCCTCTACGAGAGGTTGCGAGACAAGGCAAAATAACTCACGGCGCAATTTTTACCTCAAAAAAGGAAAATACCGGCGATACTTCCCCAGTATCATCCCCGCCCAACACCAAGGCGACTGCAACAGGTCATAGGGCACATGCACACAGCCCCCAGGTAGGGGCGATTTTGCCACCATGACCCAGGTATTGGGGACATGTCGGTAATGGGTAACGTGCTCCCGCGATTCCCGCGAATGCTGGTCTGAGCGATAAAAAACCAGCAGCCATGGGACCTTGTATCGCCAACACCATTCCCGAATATCGGGTAAGAAGGGAACCGTTTCAGGGTGTGCCGTTGTGGTAATCAGGATTTTTTTCTTGGCATGTTTGAGCGTTTGGAGGCTGTCTACCACCATCTCAAAGCCATCCCACCCCGTATACTCCCGATAGAGATCCCGATCTACCGCAGGCACGATGAGCACCACCCGATAGACATGCGCCAGACTGGCCATCGTCGCTAGGCGCATGCCGGTGGTCCACAGCACCACCCGCACCCGATGTGCCGCCAAATAGGTGATGAGCAAGTCCAAGAGTCCGCTTTCAAGGGGGTCCCCACCCATGAGGTGATAGGTACGCACATTCGGAAAGAGATTAAAAAAACTGTGATCCCGCAATACGGCGGAAAGTCTCTCCGGGGACACATGGGACAAGGCAGGCGGCTGCGGTGGCGTTGGTTTCCAGAGGGCACATGGATAACAGCGCAAGGGACACGACTGTGTCACTACCAAGGTGTGTTGAGAGGCGAACTCCCAAAACGTGAACATCAGCCCCCCACAAACGCGTCGGGATAGTCGACAGGATCAGGCGCCAATACAGACAGCCCCGACACGCCAAGACGGGTAAAAATGGCATGCGAGATAGGATTGTCAGCCGCCATTCGGGATGTGTTTTCAGGAAAACCACGTTTAAAAAACAGATGCCAATCCGACCACAACACGGGTTTGCCTTGTTGGAACGCCTGCTGACAATGGTGTGCGAACAAGTCTTGGCGGGTATGCAAGGCAATGTCCCCGCCTGCCTCCATCTCCCCTTTCATCTGAAGCATGGTTTCCACATGAGAAGACAGCGCCACATCCGTAGAACGGTGGTTGATATAGTCAAATAGCCCTATTTGAAAACACTGCATCGCGACGGCTGTATCCTGGGAAGCGGTCCATACCAAAATAGCGGCTTTCGGTAATGCCGCCCCCAATGCCGTCAAAAAACCGGCCTCGGCAGCGCCCGAAACCGCCACATCGAAAATCACCATGGCGATGTCTGGCGTTGTCACCGCGATGTGTAAGGCTGTGGACACGTCCGCAGCGATGCGCACCGTGTAGCGGCTTTCGGACAGACTCTCCCCAATGGGGCCAGACGTCAAATCAAGGACCAATATGACGGGCTTCGGCGATACAAAAGCCGCCACAGGTACCGGTACGCCCCCGTTCCAAGGGGCACGTGTTGCTATCTCCCTGGCCAACAATTGAAACTCTTGGTAACGCAGGGTTTTATTGAATACGAATTTCCGTTGGCGAAGCGACAAATAGTACATATTGCGCAACGACAGCATGTCATAATCATCAAAAATAGCATCCAACACAGGCCACACTTTCTCAGGCACAAAAGGATGATTTAAAAAGGTATAGACCTGCTCCCGCAACGCCGCCAAACAGAAGTCATGCGGGATGCGGGTGGCCACCACCACAATGGGAATGAGACGGTGCCATACCCTGATTTTTTGCAAAAGCTGCAAGGGACTTGTCCATCTGTCCCAGTGAAACACGATCACGGCAGACCCTGCATTTTCCGACAGCAAGGCCGATTCCATTGCCTGAAAATCAGGAATGGCATGCATCACAAAGTGATGCTCCCATACTGGCATCATTTTGCGGACAAGCTCAGGATTGGGCTCAAAGACAAAAAGATGGGAAATCATGGGCAGAAGCCTAGCACGAGATCCCCTGCCATGGTAGGCTGCACCCACGATGTCCAAACAATGCCTTCTCGCACTCGCCTATCCCGAGCTTGAAACCCTCATCACGGGAATGGGTAGCCCCCGTTTCGTGGCCAAACAGGTCTGGGAATGGATCTACAGCAAACATGTCGTCGATTTTGACGCTATGCACACCCTCAAAAAAGGCACCCGCGAACAGCTCAAGGCCACCTGTTGCGTGTTGCCCTCAGACGTGGTCGAACGCCATGCCGCCGGAGACAAAACCGCCATCAAATATGTGCTCAAATTGCAGGACGGCCAATTGATTGAAATGGTGGTTTTGTTTGAAAAAACGCATACCACCCTGTGCATTTCCTCCCAAAGCGGCTGCCCCGTGGACTGCAAGTTTTGCCTCACCGGGGTCGTGGGGTTCAAGCGTCAGCTGACCGCGCATGAGATCACCGGGCAATTGCTCACCGCGTTTGCCGAAGGACATCCAATCCAAAACGTTGTGTTCATGGGGATGGGCGAACCCCTCATGAATTATGACAATGTCTTTGCCGCCATCGATCAGATCAATTCTCCGGAATATTTTGGGATTGGCAAGCGCCATGTCACGGTGTCTACCTCAGGATACATTGTCGGCATCAAGCGCCTCATCGCGGACAAGCGTTTCATCAACTTGGCCTTTTCTGTCGGCCATGCCAACCCTGAAAAACGGGCCAAAATCATGCCCATCGAAACACGGAATCCCATTTTCGAAGTGTCGCGCCTCTTGCACCAGTACCTCAAAATGCACAACCGGAAGTTGACACTGGAGTACACCCTCCTCGAAAACACCAACGAAGATTCACAAGCCATCGCGGAGCTCATCCCCTTGGCGAAGTACCTCGAAGCCAAAATCAATGTCATCAACCTCAATCCCCACAGCAAGATCCCTTTTTCGCCTGTCTCCGAAGGGGTGATCAAACGCATACGCGCCCAGATCAAAGACGCCGACGTTCCCGTCACTATTCGCTTTCGACGGGGACAGGATATTGCCGCCGCTTGTGGTCAGTTGGGCGAGAGCCACCTCGAAAAGCCATAGTTTTCGGCAAGCCGAAAACTATGGCTTGTAAGAGAAGTTTCAAGGGGACGTTGTCCCCTTGTCAGGAGACGTTAGAAGGTAAATCGTACGGACTCTGAATAGCGTCAACAGGGAGCGCGCTGAAGCCGCTTGGCACCTTTTGCGACAGCACTAAGTTTGACAGCATCTACACCCATTGATAGTGTAGGTGCCTATCTCTATTTTTAGATCTGCGAGGTCCAAATGAGCATTATTGTACAAAAATATGGCGGTACTTCAGTGGGTTCTACCGAACGTATCCGCGCGGTGGCAAAGCGCGTTATCGAAACACGGATGGCCTATTCCAATGTCGTGGTCGTGGTTTCGGCGATGGGGGATACCACCGATGATTTGATCAAGATGGCCAAAGAAGTTTCGGATCACCCCTCCCCTCGTGAATATGACGCCTTGATTTCAACTGGCGAAAACATTTCTGCCGCTATTCTGGCGATGGCCATCCAAGCACAAGGCGTAGAGGCGATTTCCCTCTCAGGATCTCAAGCCGGTATTTATACAGAAAACTTGTATTCAAAGGCCAAAATCACCAAAGTGGATCCCGCACGTATTATGAAAGAATTGGACGAAGGCAAGGTTGTCGTTGTTACAGGGTTTCAAGGCATCAACGATATGAGTGATATTACCACGATTGGTCGTGGGGGATCGGACACCTCTGCCGTCGTACTCGCAGCCGCTCTCGGTGCCCCCGTCTGTGAGATCTACACCGATGTGGATGGCGTGTACACCACAGATCCCCGTATTGTGCCAGAAGCCCGTCGTTTGGCAGAAATTTCCTATGATGAAATGCTAGAACTCGCTTCCCTTGGGGCGAAGGTCTTGCACCCCCGGTCTGTGGAGTGTGCCAAAGAAAACAAAATAACCCTGCATGTCAGATCGTCGTTTGTGTCCCACGAAGGGACCTATGTGAAGGAGGATAGTTTAATGGAAATCAATAAACCCGTAACAGGGGCAACCCTCAGTGATGAAGAAGTGATGATCTCTATTTTGAAAGTACAAGACACCCCTGGTATTGCGGGGAAAGTTTTTTCAAAGTTGGCCGAATCTGCTATCAATGTCGATATGATTGTCCAAAGCACCGAAGAAGATCATATCAATAACATTACATTCACTGTCCACCAAGATGACCTGAAAGCCGCCACATTGGTCGGGCAGGATATCGCAAGAGAAATCAATGCCAAGGGTATTAAATATGATGATTCCGTTGCCAAAGTATCCATTGTTGGTGTGGGGATGATCTCAAAGCCTGGTATCGCCGCCAGAATGTTCCGCGTCTTGGGAGACGAACGCATTAATATCAAGCTTATTACTACTTCCGAAATCAAAATCTCATGTGTCGTAGACCGCAAAGATGCACGTCGCGCGCTCAAGGCTCTCCATCAGGAATTTGAACTCCACAAACTTTAGTGAATGCCATGACCGCCCTTTGGTACTGTCTCCTCGTCGTTGTTGTTGCCAGCATTCCCTTTTCGCATCTGTTTGCCTGGGTTGGCCGCTATCTTCGGCGTATCAAGTCGGAGCTTCACACCCCACGACATCGAATTCACTTTTCGTGGACACCCTTTTGGGCCATTTTTGGCCTCTTGCTGACAGGCGCTAAAGGGTTTTTGGTACTGGCTGGGACTTCCTACTTTTTCTCAGAGACATTGTTTGTAATGGCAGCTACCGTCCTGGTCGTCGTCGGTCATTATGCCAGTATTAAAATTAATTTTGGCGGCAGCCGTGATGTGGTCTATGTCATTCTGGGGGCTCTTCTTTTTTTGCACTGGAGCCTGGCATTGCTGGCTGCCGTCTTGTTTTTACTCACCAGTATTTTCTTGGATGATCTGCGTGTGAGCAGCATGATCACCGCAGTAGGCACGCTTTGGATCTCTTTTTCATTTGATCTGGGCAGCCCTTTGGCGGTCTTTCTGCTCATGGGTACAGGCCTGCTCATGATGCTCCTAGAGGGGAAATTTGAATATCCCATATGGGTGAGCCAGTCTTTGCGCAGACCCCCGCAGTCTCCCTGGCTTTAGACCTATGTACAGCACCTTTTGTCACACACTGACACACTGGTGTCAGGAACAGAAACAGCCTATACCCAGCATTGTCGCGGCTACAAAATATGCAACGCCAGAACAGATCCAACACATTGTGAGGGAAGGCGCGACGTGTCTCGGAGAAAACAAGCTCCAATCAGCGCAAGAAAAACAAGCCCTCCCCGCAATCGCCGCCCTCCCTGTCTCGTGGCACTTTATTGGCCATCTGCAATCCAATAAAGCCGCAGCGGCTATTCGTCATTTTGACTGTATCCAATCTGGGGATAGGCTGTCTCTCTTAGAAACCCTCAATACCCATGCGGGGCTACAGGGTAAACGGCAAGATATTTTGATCCAAGTCAATCCCGCTAAGGAAGCCAGTAAACATGGGTTTTTTATCGAAGAGGTGTACCGTCAGTCTGACGCGCTCTTTTCTTTCCTAAATCTCCAGGTCCTGGGTATAATGGCCATGGCCCCGTATGACGAGGATCCTGAAGCCGTTCGTAGTTACTTCAGAGAGACCGCGCGTTTGTTCCAGATGTTACGCGGTGCACATCCTGAAATGCATGTTTTGAGTATGGGCATGAGCCATGATTACCGTGTCGCGATTGAGGAAGGGGCCAGCATGATCCGCATCGGAAGTCTGCTATTTGAAGGAGCCAAACAATGAGTATGTCGTATAAAGTAAAAGCCTTTTTTGGATTTATGGACGAAGACGAAGCACCCCAAGAAGTCCGGTTGTTGTCTACAGAACCACAGCCCACCAAACCCGTTTTTCGATCTTCCCAGCCACCCGCCATCACACGCTCGGGCGTCGTCTCTGAAATCCGCATCCAAGAACCCCGCGTGTATGAAGATTCCTTGGCCACTGCCAGCGCCCTGCGCGACGGGCTACCTGTTATTCTCAATCTCAAGCATTTGGACCAGCAGGTACAAAAGCGATTTATTGATTTCATGTGTGGCACGGCCTATGCCGTCGATGGCAAAATGCGCCGAGTAGGCGAGCATATTTTTCTCTTTACGCCACCGAATGTCTCTGTCGATTTCGGTGACAAAGGCTCCCCTGACACCCCCAAAGACGGGGAGGAACGTGATTTCTTCACACGGCACGGCGCATGACCCAGCGTCATGCGATTGAAGCGCTGATAGCTGTCGTCGGAACACTACGTGCGCCAGGGGGATGTCCATGGGACAGAGAGCAGACCTGGCACTCCCTCATGCCCTATGTTGTCGAAGAGGCCTACGAACTCCGAGAGGCCATGGCCGCTGAAAACCCGGAGATGCTTCGTGAAGAGTTGGGAGATGTGCTTCTCCATGTGGTCATGCTTTCCGCAATGGCTTCTGAACAACAGTTTTTTTCATTTGAAGACGTCGCGCACGCCGTCACCCAAAAGATGATTCGCCGACACCCACATGTCTTTGGAGATACGGAGGCCTCGACTTCCGACGCTGTTCTCAAAAACTGGGACGCCATCAAAAAAACAGAAAAAAAGCAGACTGCCGACTTTGGGGCAGATATTCCATCCGGACTCCCAAGCCTCATGTCGGCACAAAAACTCCAAAGCAAAGCCGCCCGAATGGGCTTTGATTGGCCCAACACAGACGGGGCCTTTGGGAAACTCAAAGAAGAAATCACAGAAACCGAAGCCGCTATGGCTACAGGAACGGCAGCGGCATTGGCCGAAGAATTGGGCGATGTCCTTTTTTCAGCGGTCAATGTCTGCCGAAAAGCCAATTTGGATGCAGAACTGGTGTTGCACGCCGCAAACCAAAAATTCATGAAACGGGTCCAAGCCATGTGCGCAGACGGCAGTGGCACCGACCCTAAAGACCTCGCAGACTGGGAAAATCGCTGGGAGAAAGTGAAGGCTAAAGAACAATGATACTTGGAATTTTAATGACATTGCTGGGATTGGGTTTGGTCATTTTTGTGCACGAATTGGGGCATCTATGGGCCGCAAAAAAAGCAGGGGTAGGCGTACTGGAATTTAGTGTTGGAATGGGACCCAAGGTGCTGTCCCGACATATAGGCGGTACTCTCTACGCCCTACGGGTATTCCCTCTGGGCGGATTTGTTAAATTGGCGGGCATGGACCCCGAGGAAACCGCCAGCGATATCCCCGTTACCGCACACTTCCAGTCTCGCCCCATGTCAGGACGGATGCTCACCATTGTCGCCGGATCTCTGATGAATCTTGCTTTTGGATTTCTTCTCTTTGTCTGCCTCTTTGCTGCAGTGGGAAAATCCACGGTGTCCCCCAAACTCGAAGGGGTTTTGCCCGGATCTCCCGCCGCGAAAGCCGGATTGAAAGCCGGAGACATGGTTCTCCAACTCAATGGAAAGCCCATTCAAGATGTGAGCAAAGATTTTATCGAAACCCTGCAAGGCGCGGCGGGCCCCGTTCTCGTACACGTCTTGCGTGAGGAAACCGCCTTTGACGTGACCCTCACCCCCGCACAGGTGGATGGCCGTGCCCAAATTGGGGTTCGTTTTTCTGTGTCGTCAGAGCGTCAACCCGTGACATTCGTAGAGGCCCTCGATATGGGCACGTCAACCACATGGGGCCATATTACAATGGTATTCAAAACCATTGGGATGCTTTTTTCTGGTAAAGTCAGTGTCAAAGATATGGCCGGACCGGTTGGTATTATCCAGTTTGCCACGGCTGGGTTGGCTCATGGATTCCCTCAATTCGTGGGTATCGTGGCTATGATCAGCATCAGCCTCGGGGTTTTTAATTTGTTTCCTTTCCCCGTCTTGGATGGCGGACACTTGGTCCTTCTAATCATCGAAGCCCTACGCGGCAAACCCTTGTCGGAAGCCATCACCAACCGCATTCAACAATTTGGAACCATTGTTTTGATCGCATTGATGATTCTCATTTTGTTTAATGATGTGTCTCAGTGGCAAGCAAGATGGCAATTGTTGGGTCAATAAACCAGAGGAGAGAGACATACCATGTTGGGCATAGCAAATACCATTCGTTCCCTGGCACTGGATGCCATCGACCAAGCCAAGTCGGGTCACCCGGGATTACCCTTAGGCTGTGGCGAGATTTTCGCCTGCTTGTACGGGTCTTTTTTACGGGTGCTCCCCGAATCGCCGGATTGGCTTAATCGCGACCGATTTATTCTCTCTGCGGGCCATGGCTCAGCAGGATTGTATGCGGCCTTGCATCTGCGTGGGTTTATTGACGCCTCGCAACTCACGCGCTTTCGCCAGCTGCATTCCCCGCTGGCAGGACACCCCGAATACAGAGAATGCCCAGGGATAGAAATGACTACAGGTCCTCTCGGCCAAGGTATTGCCAGTGCGGTGGGGATCGCCCTCGGTCAAAAGATGGCCCAAGCAAATTTTGACCCCACTCTCTTTGACGCCAAGGTCGTGGTTTTGTCAGGAGATGGATGCCTCATGGAAGGGGTCAGTGGGGAAGCTAGCTCCTTGGCCGGCCACTTGCAACTCAACAATCTCATTTTGATATACGACGCCAATGATATCTGTCTGGATGGCCCTATCACCGAATGTTTCACGGAAAATGTGGCCATGCGCTACCAGGCTTATGGCTGGGATGTCCATAGCATAGACGGGCACAACAGCAACGCCTTGCGCCAGATTTTAGACGCGACGCGACAGACCCAGGACAAGCCGCTTCTTATCCTTGCTAAAACCCAAATTGGCAAATATTCCCCTAGCTATGCAGGCAGCAGTGAGGCCCACGGAAAACCTTTTGGCCCCACAGAATCTGCCGCCACCAAACGGGCCATGGGTATCCCTGACAGTCCCTTATTTTACATCGCCGATACCCTCTATACAGAGATGGCCAAACAACATCAAAAAGTCCAAGCCCTTCATGCCGAATGGACCCTTTGTTTTGAAGCGTGGAAAACCAAAAACCCCGAAAAAGCCCAGCTATTGGCCACACAGCAAACCAAACGCATGCCAGAAACGCTCAAGGCGGCTATTGCCGGATTTGCAACAAAAGACAACAGCGCTACACGCAGCATTTCAGGCGAGCTTCTCCAGCTCCTCCATGACCAGGTTCCCCACCTGATAGGCGGATCGGCTGACCTGTCTTGCTCTGACAACACCTTTATGAAAGCCGGCGGGGTTGTCTCTCCAGGCCATTTCCTAGGCCGCAATATCAAGTATGGGGTACGGGAATTTGCGATGGCCGCTATGGCATCTGGATTGATTTTACAAGGTCTCTACCGCAGTTATTGTGGGACCTTTTTGACTTTTTCGGACTATATGAAAAATGCCGTGAGACTCGCGGCCTTGATGAAACTTCCGGTGATCTATCAGTTCACGCATGACAGTCTCTTTTTGGGAGAAGACGGACCCACCCATCAACCCGTTGAACACCTCGCAGCCCTCCGTGCGATGCCCAATCTCGTGGTCTTGCGTCCTGCCGATGCCCATGAAGTCAAAGGGGCATGGTGGGCAGCTCTCCAGTCGGATGTCCCCGTTGCCCTCGTTCTCAGCAGACAGAATCTCCCCACCTTGTCAGGCACCGACATGGACGCGGTCTCCAAAGGGGGCTATATCGTCAAAGCAGTTCAAACCCCCGAGGTGGTGTTGTTTGCCACAGGGTCTGAACTCCATTTGGCACTTGCTGTGGCCAACGCCTTGTCAGACCTGCAGATACAGGTCGTTTCTATGGTTTCATTTGAATATTTTGATACCCAACCCGCCGACTATCGCAACACGGTCATGGCCAAAGAGGCCCGCCTCCATGTGGCTATTGAAGCCCAATCTTCTTTTGGCTGGCATAAATATGTGGGCAGAGACGGTCTCTGTATTACGATGGACCGCTTTGGACTCAGCGCCCCAGCCTCCGATTTGGCCAAAGAATTTGGATTTGATCTGGAAACCATCGTCGCAAAGATTCGTCAAAGATTAGGGGTTGAGCATCACTGATGATGAAAAAAAAAATCTTTTTCTTACAAAGCAGCCCTGAGCTGAGCGTGGATCAGGGTTCCGCTGTCCAGGCGGGGAGCGTGCTCGTGAGCCCGCTTTGGGGCGCGCATGCCGCGAGAAATCTAAGCAGCCCTGAGCTGAGCGTGGATCAGGGTTCCGCTGTCCAGGCGGGGAGCGTGCT
>CANNCG010000037.1 GCA_947502965.1 bacterium
GGATTTAGAAGCAAGCGTGGCGCTGAACGACATGCTGTTTTGCTCTCCATTATTGAGACCCCAAAAAAACAAGGCCTCAATATTTTGGAAACCATTCAGGCCGCGCTTAATCAGTCACTCCTCTTTGAGGGGGGGCGCTAGATAGTTACAACGTGGGTTTGTTTTGCGACAGCGCCAATGAACAAACGGATTATCGCATGCAGCAGTTGTCTGCGGGCTGGGCGTCGCAAACTGGTTTTTTTGGTACGGTGATTTTGGGGCGTATGGCTTTTTTGGGGAACTATCGTGAGTACGAGACGCCGTTGTTTTTTACCTATTATCTGGGGACCCATGCGGCAGACATCGAAGAGTTGGATTACCTCATATTGCGGCTCAAGCAGTCCTGGGAAGTCTTGCCTTCGATGCATTTTTTTGTCGAAGGGCGTCAGTTTATTCCGTTGCGGATTGTGCGTGCAGTATCTAAAAGTGCAAACGCAGAGGAGGCAGACGGGGGTGACGGAACGTCACAAGAGACAGCGGCCTATGTCACGCGTTGGCGTGGGTTTGCGCTGGGTACGGGAATGTGTTCGTCGTTGTATACCCGTTCCAAAGTGAAACCCGGATTTCAAATCATGGCGGGAACATATTCTTATATGTGACCAGAGCGATTTGGAAAGGCATCCGCTCCCAGTTACATTTTGGAATGGGTATAAGTCTGTTTTTGCTCGGCTTGGCCGAGAAAAAACAGACGTGAGCTACTCCCCCACCTGTATCCGCCAAAGCTCAGCATAAATGCCTTTTTGTGCACGCAAGGCATCATGAGAACCCGTTTCTACGATACGTCCGTTTTCCAGGACCAAAATTCGGTGGGCATGGCGAATCGTGGAAAGCCTGTGTGCGATGAGAATGGCAGTTTTGCCTTTGATAATGTTGGCCAAATTATCGTGAATGAGTTTTTCCGTTTCGGTATCAACGGCGCTGGTAGCTTCGTCAAAAATCATAATAGGGGCATTTTTGAGAATAGCCCTCGCAATGCTGAGCCGCTGACGCTGCCCACCGGAAAGGCGAATGCCACGCTCACCGACAAGGGTGTCATAACCTTGGGGTAGGGTGCGTACAAACCCATCTAAGGCGGCTTGTTGTGCTGCGGCCAAGACCGCATCTCGGGAGGCATCGGGACGTGCATAGGCGATGTTTTCCAAAATGCTGCCGTGGAACAAATAGATGTCTTGGCTAACCAGGGCAATGTTTTGGCGTAGATTTTGGAGCTTGAGGTGTCGAATGTTGTGGCCGTCGATGCAAATGTCGCCCTGTGACACGTCATAAAAACGCATAAGCAATTTGACCAGCGTGGATTTGCCGCAGCCTGTCTTGCCTGCGATGCCGATGATTTCGCCGGGCTGGATATGGAGACTGATACCGCTTAATACCGACGGCGTGTTATCGCCGTAGCCAAAGGAGACGTTTTCGAGCGTAATGTCGCCTTGGGCTGTCGTCAGGATGACAGGGTTTGGGCTGTCTTGGATACAGCTGGGGGTGTCGATGATGTGAAAAATGCGCTGACAGCTGGCCATCGCGCGTTCGTAGTCGTCGAGGGTGGTGCCCAATCGGGTGAGGGGCCAGAGCAAGCGTTCTGTGAGCATGGCAAAGAGTACCAATTCGCCAACGGTGAGTATCCCATTGTCCTTGAGGACCCAATAGCTACCGACCAAGAGAACGCCTGCGAACCCCGCCACAACGGCCATGCGTATTAAGGGAACATAGCGCGCACTGATGAGAATGGCATGGCGATTGACTTGTTGGTAGGCGTCGGATGCGGCTTCCAGGCGTTTTTCTTCAAAGCTTTCTGCGCCAAAGCTTTGAATCACCATGATGCCAGAAATGTTGTTTTCGAGTCGGCTATTGAGGTTGCCTACGGCCTCGCGCACTTTTTTGTAGCGGGGTGAAATGAGACGCTGATAGGCCAGACTTCCCCATAGGATAATAGGAATAGGCAGCATTCCTATTATCGCCAACTGCCATGAGATGGAGACCATAATGGCCCCAGACATGAGCATCAGCACAACGACCTGTAGTATCTCATTGAGCCCTGTATTGAGAAAACGCTCCATTTGATTGACATCATCATTGACGATAGCCAGGGTTTCGCCGAGCCGATGGTTTTCAAAATAGGCCATTTCACGGTGCTGTAAGTGATGGTAGGTGTCCATCCGTAGACGGTGTTGAACCCGCTGTGCCAAGGTCATGAAACTGTGTTGGTATGCCCATTGAAACAGGCTTTCAAAAAAGAAAATGAGAACAGCCAATACAGATAGAAAGGCCGCCAAATAAAAAGCGTTTTGACTCTGGGTAAACAGGTGGATCCAAAAAGGCGGTGTTCCTCGTACGGTATCGATGACCCAACCCACCAGAAGCGGGGGCATGAGATCAAAGATTTTATTGAGAATGCTGCTGCTGATGGCACCTCTCAAGTGCCATTTATAGGGCGCGAGATACGCAAAGAATCTCTTTTTGGACATGGGTTTATGATCCATGTGTCAACGCTTTTTCTACGGTTTTCAGATCCAGGCGTTCTGCCAGATGCTGGTAGGGTGCGATGGGCTGGTTGGTGAGGAGGGTGTTGAGGTCTGTCCATTGGGGTATTGGGATTTGTAGAAAGGCTGAAATACCTGCGGTGAGTGTAGGCATGAGGGGTGCGAGATACACCGAGAGATATCGGAGGCCATTGAGTCCGGTACAGCAGACGGCATCTGCGGTCGCAGGTTCTGTGGTGACCAAGCGCCATGGGGCGGCACTGTCGATATAGACATTGAGTTGGTCTGCGAGGGCCATGATCTCGCGTGTGACTTTGAGGTAGTTCATGGCCTCGTAGTGGGTGGCTATGTCTGTGGCTTTGTCTCGGATCAAGCTGAGCAATTCGTGGCCCGTAGGGTCTGGTGTTGTGAGTTTGCCTTCCCGTTTTTTGGTCACGATACTCCCTAGTCGACTGCCAATGTTGACCACTTTATTGACCACTTCGGCATTGATTTTGGTGACAAAGTCTTCGAGGCTGAGGTCGATGTCGTCCATGCCCCCATTGCATTTGGCCATTAGATAGTAACGGAGATACTCAGGGTGGAGGTGTTCTGCAAAGTGCGCGGCGGTAATGAAGGTCCCCCGACTCTTGGACATTTTTTCACCATTGACCGTTAGAAAGCCATGGACATGGACGTGTTTTGGCAATTGGAAATCACCTGCCATCAGCAAGGCTGGCCAAAATAAAGTATGAAAATACAAAATATCTTTCCCGATGACGTGGTGGATTTCATAGTTTCCGCGCTGCCAAATGTCTTGCCACAGTGCTGGGTTGCCGTGTTCCTGTGCCCAGTGTTGCGTGGTGGCGATATAGCCTAGAGGAGCATCCATCCAGACATAAAAATATTTATTGGTATCAGGAATCTGAAATCCAAAATAAGGCGCATCACGCGAAATATCCCAGTCCTTGATGCCCGTGTCGAACCACTCTTGGAGTTTGTTTGCGACTTCAGAACGGACGGGGGGGAGCCCATTTTGACCGCCTTTTTGGAGCCAGTCCTGGATGGCGTCCTGGAGTTTGGAAAGTTGAAAAAAATAGTGAGAGGAGGGCTTTAAGACCGGAATGCTGCCACAGTGGGCACATGTAGGGGTAATGAGCTGTGTTGGGTCGTAGGTGGCGGAGCACTTTTCGCATGCGTCCCCGTACTGGTCTGGGGCTTGGCATTTGGGGCAACTGCCGCGAATCAATCTGTCTGGGAGGAAGAGCCCATCTTTTTCGCAGTAATATTGGGCTATTTCACGTTGGGCAATGAGCCCTTTGGCTTTTGCTTTGAGGTACACCTCACTGGCGAGGGTTTTGTTTTCAGGACTGTGGGTGCTGTAGTAGTAGTCAAAGGCAATGCCAAAGGTGGCGAAATCGCGTTGGTGTTCCTGGCTTACGGTTTTAATCATGGCTTCTGGCGTCATTCCCATTTTTTGGGCGGAGAGCATGATAGGGGTGCCATGGGCATCATCAGCGCACATGTAGTGGCATGTATTCCCCACGAGCTTTTGGAAGCGGACCCAAACATCGGTTTGGATGTATTCGACGAGATGTCCGATATGGATAGGGCCGTTGGCATAGGGCAGGGCAGAGGTCACAAGTATTTTTCTCATAGTGGGGAGCAGTATACAGCGCCTACTTGAAAAAAGGGACTGCTTTTGCGATAGCGCCCCATACGAAGGTAGGAAGAGCTCAGGTTCGATAGCCCCAAAAAACAGTGTTTCGTCTGGATTCATTGGGTGCGATAGCTCCCAAAAAAACCGTACTTTGGTTTGGGGGCATTGGGGGCAATAGCCCCCAAAAAACCATTTATTTTTGCTTGGCTTTGCCGAGCAAAAATAGTCCGTTATAAGTCGTGAGTGTCCAACTCTGGAGGCCCGCCCAATGACGCCTCGTCATCGTCATCTACCGGGGACTTTTTTTCTAACAATTGAAACGTATCTGCGATGACTTCTGTCACAAAGTGCTTCACCCGCTCTTTTTCATAATGTCGGATCTGGATACGTCCAGAGATTAATGCTGGGGTTCCTTTTTTCAAGAGCTGCATGCCCAATTCTGCAGTTTTTCCCCAGATGCAGACGGGAATGAAATCTGTACCTTTACTCCCATCTTCTTTTTTGTACCCTCTTCCTACCGCCAAGACAAAATAGAGTTTGCTTACGCTATCTGACCGTTGTGTGAGTTCTGGGTCGCGAACAAGCCTCCCCACCAAAACGGTGTGGTTGTACATGAATGCCATTGCTAATCTCCTTATGGCGCTGTGGCAGCGCCCCTTTTTGAATAATCTCCCGGGAATCACAGGGAGATTATCGCGAATAAACCACTACGTCAATAATTTAATTATATATTTTTTATGTCTATTATATACACGCTTTCTTTGTCTTGTGATAATAACCATGTGTTTTTCGTGGAACTTACTGTTCCTGACCATGGGGCGGTGGCGCTGTGTTGTGTCATTTGAATGTCGGTCATATCCCACGGTAACCATCCTGTATATCGGTGGTCTTTACCTTGAAATTGTAAATAGACCCCATTTGCAAAGGGAATGTGGTGGATGACGGGGTCTGAGAGGGCGATGCGCTTTTGGATTTGTCCCGTTAGGGCATTGATTTGGAGGACATGATGGTGCTTCGTCATGGGGGTACTGATAAATAGAAAAAGACTGTTTGCATAGAGGATAGGCGGGGTGCTGGGCGGGCTATTTCCCAGGGAGAGCGTCCAGAGGGGTTGCTCTGCTTCTGGCGATAAGGCGACAAGTGTGGTCGTTTCTGGTGTGTCTGTGGTGACATAGAGTCTGGGCATGTCCCCTACCACATGGCTTGGAATGCCTGGGAGTTCCCACTGTGTTTCTGGGGCGGCGATTAGACGCGTTTCTTTCGCGAGTAAAGGCGTGTTTTTGGAGAGAAAGATCTGGTCTGCTTCGCTTTCTGTTCGGTCTATTGTGCGAGATTCGATGTCAAAAGCGGCGATTCTTCCAGATTTGATAAAGTAAATGCTGCGTCCTGTGCCTATGGCCTTGGAGATGTTCTTTCCTAGATTTTCTGAGAAAATAACAGCCCCTGAGTCCGGCTGTAGGGCAAACAATAGGGCATCCCCATCGGGGGTAGCTCTCAGCGTATAGAGCGCCCCTCTGTATTCCCAGATAGGGGCCAAAGCAAGGCCTGGCATTTGAAACGTCCAAAGGCTTTTTTTTGACATCAGATCTATGCTGGTGAGGTGTTTTTGAAATTGGATATACAGGCTATTTTCTGAAAGGACCCAGCTGTGTGGGGTGCCAATGTCGGGTATTCCGGTGTTGATACGGTAAGGCTCCCGGAAGGGCGTTTCTGGATTTATTTTTTGGGAGATGCCGTCTACTCTACGTCCAAAGCGGTCTGCTGTTTGGACGGCTGCGGCGATTGTGGCCGGCTTTCTGTAAATGGGCTCAGGGCGGCCACCGATGCCAAAGCTGTCAATGAGGTTGCGAAAAACAGCTTGGCTTTCTTTCCATTTGCCCATTTCTGTTTCGATGGATACGACATAGCCCGTATTGGGACTGACAAAATAATAGTATTCGCCGACGACATCCTCTTCTAAATGGTGGTTGTCGCGTATGAATTGTCGGCTATACACCACGATACGCCCGTCGTTGGCCTTTACCCGTGCAAGCTCTTCAGGTTTGGCCGCTCTATCCAGGATGGCCATCCATCCGTCAAAACGGGATACCACACGATGCTGTGCCACCGCATTCACACTGCTGAGGGCCTCTGCGCTATAGTATGAAATGTTTAACGTGGCGGATTGGTCTTCATTGACAAAAAAACGTTCGTTGGGTGTGGGTTGGGTGATTTCGGTCCATTCATGGGGGATCTCGATGGTACTGCCATAAAACGACAAGGTCCCGGCATGCAGTGTGCTCGCAAGTGAAAGGGTGATGATGAATTGTCCCAGAATAAGGGCTTTTTTTAGGGCATAGAGGCCACTGTCCAATGGCATGAAGGGGTGCGTTCTGTTACAAAGTTGTGCTCTACTCATGTCTATCACCCCATGATAGTATCATCAGCAATATGCTGAATTTCTCCAAAAAAACAAAACGGATAGCGCTAATAGTGCTTTTTGGGTTTCTTGTTATCGTATTGCCTGGACGATGGGTGTTGCCCAAAATGCCTGTTCTGGGTATCCACTTTACATCATTTTATAAATACATGGATGGTTTTTCGTTTTTCGGAAATAAAACTTGGCGAGACAGTGGCCAAGCGATGTATTTTCCAGAGGGCAAACAGACGTATCCAACAGACGCTATTAATGCCCATTTTACAGAAAAAAAACAACACTTTGTCTTGGTTTCTGATGCGGTGAAACTTTACGCTTCGCCTACTGAAAATGCCGCAGAAACAGGGGCTTTGAAAGCGGGAAGCCGCGTAAAAGCGACCTATAGATTGGACGGGGATGTGTGGGCTTTTCTCATCGATCCTGAAACCTCGAAACCCTTGGGATGGTGTTTGGACCGATTTGTGGGATATCAGGATCGGTTTTCCCCTGTTACGTCTTGGAATTTGCCTTATTTGGGGATGTGTATTGGCGAATATTGTGCAGAATTCACGGTTTCAGATACGGGTGCTTTTGCGATTTCGTGGGAAGCCATAGGTCAAGGTTTGCAGCTTTCCGGGTCTGGACAAGGGCAGCTTTACGAATACAGGGGATTGGTATGGGTGAAACAGGCCAATCCGGCCAATTCTGACGAACTCTTGATGCGTACGCCGGAGGGTGGTGTGGTACACGAGTTGCGTCGACAAAAAGAGCCCATCCATCTTTTCAAAGACAAGTCCGTCCCACTTCGTAAAACAAAGAAATCTGTTTTTAGTTTTTAAGTCATTCCGTTTGGAATTTGTGAGGAGAGTCACGTGTCACGTATTGAAGAAATTATAGCCAGGGAAGTTTTAGACTCTCGTGGCAATCCTACCATAGAGGTAGATGTGATGACCGAGGGTGGGGTTGTTGGGACTGCCATTGTGCCTTCTGGCGCGTCAACGGGATCCCGAGAAGCCATTGAAATCCGAGATGGTGACATGTCCCGTTATTTGGGGAAGGGAGTCTTGAAAGCGGTGAGTGCGGTTAATGAAACCATCACCCCGCATCTTGTGGGAACCTCGGTTTATGACCAAATGGGGATTGATGCCCTGTTAATTGCCTTGGACGCAACGGCCAACAAATCAAAATTGGGCGCCAATGCCACCTTGGGGGTGTCAATGGCGGTGGCGCGCTCGGCAGCTTTGGATGCGGGGTTACCCTTGTTTGCTTATTTAGGGGGGCCTTTTGCGCATACCTTGCCAGTGCCGATGATGAATATTTTGAACGGGGGCCAACACGCAGACAACAACGTGGATATTCAAGAATTTATGGTCATGCCTGTGGGGGCGGCTTCTTTTTCTGAAGGCTTGCGTATGGGGGCTGAGATTTTTCACACGCTGAAACAGGTGCTCAAAAAGCGTGGCTTGAGTACTTCGGTCGGCGACGAAGGCGGTTTCGCACCTTCTCTCGAGAGCAATGAAGTGGCTTTGGAACTGATTATGGAAGCCATTGTGAAGGCCGGGTATAAGCCCTTTGACGATGTACGCTTGGCTTTGGACGTTGCGTCGACAGAGTTCTTGAAAGACGGGGCCTATCATTGGGAAGGAGAAGGGGTTATCCGTAGTACGTCCGATATGATTGACTATTATGTGGGGCTCTGTGAAAAATACCCTATTATTTCTATTGAGGACGGCTTAGCCGAAGGGGATTGGGCGGGTTGGGCAAGTCTGACGCAGGCCTTGGGCAAGAAAGTGCAGCTGGTCGGCGACGATCTGTTTGTGACCAATACCCGTATTTTGAAAGAAGGCATTCAGAAAAAAGTAGGCAATTCTATTCTGATTAAAGTCAACCAGATTGGCACGGTGACAGAAACGTTGGCGGCCATTGAGATGGCCAAGCGCGCAGGGTATACGGCGGTGATTTCGCACCGTTCAGGGGAAAGTGAAGATACCTTTATCTCAGATTTGGCCGTGGCAACCAACGCGGGTCAGATCAAAACCGGGTCGTTGTGTCGGACAGACCGTGTGGCAAAGTACAACCAATTGCTTCGTATCGAAGAAATTCTGGATCAGTCTGCGGCCTATCCTGGACTAGAGGCGTTTTATAACCTTGGGTTATAGGGGTCGTCGTATTCGGGGTCTTTCGTTGCGGCCGATCTGGCATATTCTAGGGATATCTGGAGCGGTTCTTTTTGTTTTGTATATTTGCGGGATTGGAATCAAAAGTGTTTTTAGATATAATGCGTTTCACCGAGAACATACCCAGCTCCGGCGTGATCTATGGTCCGTTTCAAAGCAAAATAACTATTACAAAGCACTCCTCTCTCGTCGCAATAACCCCGAATTTTGGGAACTTCACGCCAAGCAGCGTCTGGGCTATGTCAAAGCTGGAGAGCATGTGTATAAAGCAGTACAGGAAAAGGAATAAGTATGTCTGAAGAGTTGATTGGTCAGATTGTCGATGGGGAGATTACACATATAGCGGCGTTTGGCGCTTTTGTGAAAATGACCAATGGGGAAGAGGGCTTAGTCCATATTTCTGAAATTGCAAATGAATTTGTGACCGATATTACCAAATTTGTGTCGGTTGGAGATAAAGTCCGAGTCAAAATTATGGCCCGAAATGCCAAGGGAAAGCTAGAGCTTTCGGTCAAGCGGACGGTGGAGGTGGTGGCCCCTGAGCCAACCCTTTTTATCAATAAGAAGACAAAAAATGGGGCCTTTGAAGAACGTATGACCACTTTTTTGAAAAAATCAGAAGAAAAACAAATCGATATACGGCGCAATATGAAACACAAACAAGGGCTGGTCAAAAAGCGCAAGTGAGTTGGATTCGACACGGAAGACTGGCCCTCTTCTTTGTTTTGCTGGAGACTGGGGGGGACTGGGCCTGTGGTGGTTTCGGTTCCCTCCCATACGCGGATAACCGCCTATGGGAGGGCCTTTTATCTTTTGACAGAGACGATGCTTTACAAACTGTCCCTCTTTGGTAAAACACGGTGGCAGTATCCGCGATCGCCTGAAGAAACGGGCTTGTTTCTTGCCTTTGACATGGTCTACCTCTATGGCGATCATGGCCTGTCTCAGATTGAGGGCGAATTGGGCGTGAAACGCTGGCATCGGCTGTTTCCAGGGGTGACAAGGCTGGGGCATCACTACCCCTACCTCGTGGTCTATACGCCAACAGAAACACATTATGTGCATCCCTTACGGGTATGCTGATGGCAAACGCAGGTGTGGATTTAGGTGAACGCACAGTCACGGAGAATAGGCTGACCAGTAAGCGTACCTGTTTGGAGAAAGGCGAGACAATGTGGCAGCTCAAGGGGGGCATGGGTGTCAGGACCTGCTGTTCCAATTTCCCGATGACCGTGTTTCGTAAGCGCTCCAACAACCCCATACTAGGCAAAGGAAAAAGATCTCTAAATCAAGCTGTTGTTTGTAGCCAATTCCAAGGTAGCAAACTTTCGTAATCAGCAATTGAGGCGCAATAGGGAAGTCGCGTAAGCATGTCTGTGTAATACGCGATGGGATTCAGCCCATGAAGGCTAGCTGTCAAAATGAGGGAGAAATGAATACCAAGAGAATCGGCGCCTTGCTGGGTACAGGCAAATAAGAAGTTCTTGCGTGCCATGACAAAAGGTTTGATATCACGCTC
>CANNCG010000038.1 GCA_947502965.1 bacterium
ATTTAGAAGCAAGCGTGGCGCTGAACGACATGCTGTTTTGCTCTCCATTATTGAGACCGCAAAAAAACAAGGCCTCAATATTTTGGAAACCATTCAGGCCGCGCTTAATCAGTCACTCCTCTTTGAGGGGGGGCGCTAGATAGTTACGATTTCTTTAGCTGTCTAGTATGGGGTTCATGGAGCGCTTACGCGGCTACGAGGGGCACGCCCGCATCTCTTCTCTAGTTCCGCTTCTCAGCAGACGTCGTCCTGCTGTTCGCCTTCGTGGCACACAACCAGGATTTCAAATCGTGGCGGGAGCCTATTCCTCATAGGTGACTACGCCTGTGGCTGAGGGAGGATCCGGCTTCGCCACGTTCAGGCGGGGAGCATCCTCGCACGGGAGGCTCTGCGACCGCGCATGGGGCGACACATCTATCTTTGGAAAGGCTTCCGCTCCCGGTTTCATTTTGGGATGGGTATATAGTCGATTCAGCCTTGTGCTAGCCATACTGGGGTCACTGAACATGATCGAGAGCTACCCCTACTGCGGCATCACATGCATCGGCGCAGCGGGCATAAACTTTGAAATATCCCGCCGAAAAATCATCCCCACATCCCCTGTCGGCCCATTTCTCTGTTTCGCGATGATCAGCTTGGCCACCGAATTTTCTTCTGAATTGTTTTCATAATAGCTATCCCGATGAATGAACATCACCAAGTCCGCCGTTTGTTCTATTTCGCCAGATTCCCGCAAATCGCTCAACTGCGGGCGTTTGTCTTGGCGTTTTTCGACATCACGGCTCAGCTGAGAAAGTGCAATAATCGGAATTTTTGATTCTTTGGCAAAGGCTTTGACCTCACGTACTATTTCTGAAATTTCTTGGTAACGGTTTTCTACGCGAGATTTCCCAGACCGCATCAACTGCATATAATCAATCACGATCAACTTCACGTCCGTATCCATCTGCAAGCGCCGGGTCTTTGCACGGAGCTCCAATGGCGAAATACCCGGACTGTCATCGATGTACAACGGCGCATCGGCCAAACGCCCAAACGCCTGATTCAAGTCTTTGTATTCATGGTCTTTCAAATTGGCCGTGCGCAAACGCTTGGTGTCCAGCTTTGCCTCCGCACAGAGCAGACGTATGGCCAGCTGTTCTTTGGGCATTTCGCAGCTAAACACGGCCACCGGCATTTGCTTATTCAAGGCCGCATGGGCCGCAAAATTAAGGGCCAAGGTTGTTTTTCCCATCGAGGGTCGGGCCGCGAGAATGATCAAATCACCGGCCTGAAACCCCGACGTCAGTTGGTCCAAATCTTTGAATCCCGTCGGGACGCCCAAGATTTTGTCTTCGCTCTGATAGGTGGACTGCATGGTGTCAAACACCGTATTGAGGACTTCTCGCAAGGGCACAAAATCTTCGCGAATGGACTCACGGGTCAAGGCCAAAACAGAGCGCTGGGCCACTTCCAAGGCTTCTTTGGCCTCCTGGGCGTCGTCAAAGCCCATTTTGACCATGTCGGATCCCATATCGATGATGCGACGCAACAAGGCTTTTTCGATCACAATGTCGGCATAGCGCTCGGCATTCGACGCCGTTGGGACCGCATCCGCCAATTCTGCCAAATACACCCGTCCCCCAATCTCTTCGAGCACCCCATTCTTGCGCAACTCATTGGCCAGTGTCACCAAATCTACCGGTTCGCTACGCTGGTATAAGGCCAAAATTGCCTTGTATATATGGGCATGGGCATCCCGATAAAAGTGCTCCGCCTTCACCCGGCCCAACACCACCGCCATCGCCTGTTTGGAGAGCATGAGCGCCCCAATCAGGGACTGTTCCGCATCTAAATTCTGAGGGGGTATACGTTCTTTAGCCATGGGTAACACCCTCTCTTTCAGCCAATAGGGGTAATATTTTGGCCAAGGCACGGTGACGGTGACTCATGAGGTTTTTCGCCGCATCGGAGAGCTCGGCTATCGTCTGTGTCTCGCCTTCAGGAATAAAGATAGGATCATAGCCAAACCCATGATCCCCACGCGGGGCCCATGCCAAGGTTCCCTCCAAACGGCCCGACACCACATGCGCATGCCCATCAGAAAAACGAATCGCTATCGCACAATAAAAATAGGCTCGACGGTCGTCAGCGTCCCCCAATTCCGCCAATAAATTAAGGCATTTTTCCCAAGGTGTCTGTCCGGGATAACGGGCCGAATAAATACCAGGACGGCCCCCAAGCGCAGACACACAAACCCCAGAATCATCCGCCAAAAAAATGGCCTCCGCCACCATGGGCAAGGCCATGACTTTTTTGAGGGCGTTTGCTTCGAAGGTGTCCCCATCTTCTTCGATCTCAGGCAAGGGCTGCACCAGGTCCGTGATACGCCGCACGGTGTACAATGGCGTACTGACGCCGCATGGCGCATTTTGCAATAGCCCCAAGATGGCCTGTATTTCTTGAACTTTGCCCGCATTTGAGGTCACAACGTAAAGGGGGCACAGCCTGCGCGGGGTATCTGTCATCGTCTAATTCCGTTTCACTGCATAAACATCACCCACTTGGCTGAGCGCAGATTTGAGTTTTTGTAATTGGGCATTGCTGGTCACATTCACGACTACCGTCGCACGCATGCGGCCACCTGTTTTATAGGTTTTTGTTTTGACTTCTTCAATGTTAATTTTGTTGTCTGTGATTTTGTGGATAATATCCTGCAAAATGCCTATCCTATCAAAGGCCTCCACATGTAAGGTTGCAGAAAAAAGATAACCCACTTCCGCCGCAATCCACTCCACTGCCACCAATCGGCCATGATCGGCCACCGGCAGACTCAAAACATTTTTACAATCCGCACGGTGAACAGAGACGCCATACCCCACGGTCACATACCCCACAACCGCCTCCCCGGAAACAGGATCACAGCATTTGGCCAAACTGGCCATGACGCCCGTCTCACCCATGACCATCACCGGCAGTCCTTTTTGGGGTCGCGTCGGAGGCTTCATGACACTGGGCACTGCCCGCACTTGCACCTGCACCGTTTTTTGCAACAACCCGGACAAGGCCGTCTCAATGGCGCGTGGACCCAACTCCCCCTCTGCAATTTGCAGATAGAGCTCTTCCTCGCGTGTGAGATGAAGGGCCGCCAATAGCCGGTCTATCACATCTCGCTGCAATACCTCTTTGGGCAAATATCCCAAAAATACCACCAGCTTCTCCAGCTTCTCTCGGCCTTTTTCAAGATTCTTTTGCTGACCTTGTTTTTTGAACCACTGCTTGATCTTGGCTTTGGCATGACGGGTATGCACAAACCGGAGCCAATCCATTTTAGGATAGGGTACCTTTGTCGTCAGGATCTCCAAACGCTCCCCACTTTGCAATACATATCCCAGAGGCACGATCTGGCTATTGATCTTGGCCCCAACCGTACGATGGCCAATCTCCGTATGAATTTTGTAGGCAAAATCCAAAGGCGTAGACCCTTTGGGCAGCACCTGGACATCCCCTTTGGGGGTAAACACAAAGACTTCGTCAATAAACAGGTCCAACTTCAAATTCTGCAAGAAATCACTGGGTGTTGTGCGCTCTTTTTCGGATTCCAATATCTGTCTGAGCCACGCAAAATCACCGTCAAAATGGGTACGTGAGGCGCCTTCTTTGTACCGCCAGTGTGCCGCGATCCCAGATTCCGCCACATAATGCATATCCCGGGTTCGTATCTGAATCTCAACAGGTTTGCCTTCTGGCCCAATGACCGTCGTATGCAAGGACTGATACATATTGGTTTTGGGCATCGCGATATAGTCCTTGAAACGACCACTCAAAGGGCGATACCGCGCATGGACCAGGCCCAAAATCTCATAACATTCCCGTAGTGAGGCCACAATGATCCGAATACCCAAGGTGTCATAAAGTTCGTCAAAGGACAGATTTTGAGAGGTCAATTTCTTGTAGATACTATAGAAATGCTTCGGTCTACCTGAGATTTTGGCCGGTATTTTAGACTCCCCTTCGATGTAGGCCTTCAAATCTGCCAACAAGCGATCTACATAGTCTTCGCGATCATCTCGACGGGAGGCTACCATGTTTTTGACACGCTGAAAATCGTCTGGTTGCAGGTAATAAAACGCCAAATCTTCCAATTCCCATTTTAAAGACCACATGCCCAAACGGTGCGCCAAGGGAGAAAAAATCTCACGGGTTTCTCTGGCAATCGCGACCTGTTTGGCCGGCGACATATATTTGAGGGTACGCATATTGTGCAAACGGTCTGCCAATTTAATGATGACCACACGCAGGTCTTTCGCCATCGCCAAAAACATTTTGCGAAAATTTTCTGCCTGTTCTTCTTCTTTGGATTGAAAGGAAATACGCCCCAACTTCGTCACACCTTCCACCAGCTGACAAATGTCCGCGCCAAAGACCTTGGTCATTTGTTCCGGTGTCACGCTACTGTCTTCAATGGTATCATGCAAAAGCGCGGCCGAAACGGTCTGGGGATCCTGCTCCAGCTCCGCCAAGATATAGGCTACTTCCAAAGGATGCTGAATAAAGGGATCTCCCGACATGCGCACCTGCCCTGCATGGGCTTCTTTTGCAAAGTCATAGGCACGGGCAATCAGCTGAACGGAGGCTTCAGACATATACTGACGCGCACAGGTCTGTAATTCCATAAGACTATGGTCCGGTTTCATCTCACATCCACCAGCTGAAATTGCGGCAACGCACCCCCGCCCCATGTATTGACTTCCAAGTGAAAGGCCAACTCTGGATTTTTTTGTTGCAAGGCCGGCAGTTTGTGTGCCAACCCAAAGCCAATCGCATCCACCACCCTATCCCCTGACATCGTGGAAAAGGTCACTTTCACATGACGGCCTTTCCCTACCAACCGCATATCAATAGGCGTCCATTGGTTGGTATAGAAGATGGGTGTAGGATTTGCCGCACCAAAAGGGGCCAACTGCTGCAAGGCCTCCACCAAAGTCAACCCCACATCCATCGGCGACAAGTTCGCGTCAATTTGTACAATCGGCGACAAGTTCTCGGGAGACAAGGTTTCCCGTGCATACTGCACCAGCACATGACGGAGTTCGGGAATACGTTCGGACAAAATGCTAAAACCCGCCGCTTCTTTGTGTCCACCAAACTTGGAAAACAGGTCACGCCCAGCACACAACAAGCGATAGATATCCACCTCCCCACAGGTCCTCGCGGATCCCCGACCCAATTCCCCCGTGTCTGAGATCATGACCACCGGACGCCCGAATTGCTCGACCAACTTGGAGGCGGCAATACCAATCACCCCGGCATGCCAGGCCATGCCGTGTAAGACCAACACGGGGTTTTGGTCTAATTTTTGTTCTTTGATCTGTTTCAGAGATTCATCCAACACCGCTTGGCCGATGGCCTGCCGGTCCATATTCATCTGACACAAAGACCGTGCAAGGCTTTCGGACTCCGTGATATCCGTCGTCATCAGCAACTGGGCCCCAAACATGGGGTCGGCCAAACGGCCTGCCGCATTCAAGCGTGGGGCAATCACAAATCCCACATCTCGGGCAGACACATACCCTCGGTCAAAGTCACTCTCTCTGAGCAGAGCATCTATCCCAGGTCGCCGCCGCTGGGACAACACCCGTAGCCCTTGGGACACAAAACGCCGATTCTCGCCCACCAACGGGGCCACATCGGCCAAGGTCCCCAACGCCACAAGGTCCAACTGGGCATGCAAGGGATAGTCATGTCCGTAGGTCTGGCAATAGGCCTTCATAAACACATAGACCAGGCCTGCCGTACACAACCCATAAAGGCCATGAGTTTCAGGTAAAACCTTGGGATTTAAAATCCCATGTGCGGGGGGTACAGGATCGGGAATCGTATGGTGATCCAACACCAAAACCTCGGTTTTCCCATTGCTCACGATGGCCGTAATTTCAGCGACATTGGTGACCCCACAATCCAGGGTGATCACCATATCAAAGGTCTGCATCCATGCCACCTGCGCCATGGACAACCCGTACCCATCTTTGAAACGATGGGGCAGCTTGAAGGCAGGGGTGGCGCCCAAAGAACGCAAAAAAGACACCATCAACGCGGTAGACGTCATGCCATCCACGTCATAGTCGGCATACACCAAGATGCGTTTTGAGTACAAGACAGCCTGATGCACAAGAGTCAAAACAGGGATCATAAGCACGTCGGGAAAAACCCCATCCGGACGCATTTCAGGATCCAAAAAACAACGCAAATCGGACATCGACGACAAATTGCGATTGAGTAACAGCTGGGCAACCACCGGATGACAGCCCAACCGCTGGCTAATTTGTGCGGTTAACTCCAGCTGAGCCGGAAAGATTTGCCACCGTCGATCATGCGACATAAGGCCTAGTCAACACGAATTAAGAAGAGTGCTTGACCGTACTCTACTGGGGTTGCATTCGCAACGCAGATTTTCTCAACAATCCCAGCGATATCCGATTCAATTTCATTAAACAATTTCATGGCTTCGATAATACAAACACCCTGACCGAGATCAATACGGTCGCCCACTTTGACATAAGGCGGAGAACCCACACTGGATGCGGCATAAAAAGTCCCTACCATTTGTGACTTAATAGGCACCAATTTGGCATCGACCACAGGGGCGTCTGGCGTCTGGGAAACCGGGGCCGCATGGGGGGCCGGCGCTAAAAACTGGGGCTGGTGATAGGCATATCCCTGAACCACAGCAGCTGGAAGATCTTTTTTGATTTCTACCTTCATATTGTCTACTTCAATACTGAAATGACTAATATTTGCTTCTTCTACCAACTGAACAAGCCGCTTAATTTCTTTTAAATCCATTTTTACGTGCTCCTGTATCAAATATAAAGAAGTCAAAAATCGCATATACCCATTTGGAACGGGTATAGCGACCAACATTATCGTGGGGCGCATTGTAGCGTTGAAACTGCGATGCGTCACGGGATTATCGTTGCGCACTGCAAAAATCCGTCCCATCACCTGACGCCTCTCGATAAGCGACACCAGATCAAGAAAGATAAGTGGGCAGAGAAATTAAAGGCCCGCGTTTACGTTCTAAGTGCACCCCCTGGGATTTTTGATCCCAGAAAAAGGCATAAAACTGAAATAAAGCGATCTGACCAAAACCGCTCAGCGGCCAGGCAGGGGGCGAACTGCCTATCTTGGAACGTCATCCGGTCCCCGTTTTATTTGGGATGGGGTTAGCGTGGGAATACGCCTCTGAAATCGCGGTTAGCATCTTGGGTACAATAAAGGGATTTTTGACCAAAGCCGTGGCCATTCCCACCAAACCCGCCCCGGCGGCCAAGGCCGCCAACGCCTGTGCCGGCGTCGAGATCCCACCCGTTGCCATCATCGGGATCCCGTAGGGGCGTAGCAGCGTCAGCATCTCCAAAGTCCTAGGAAAAAGCAATGCCCCACTGAGACCCCCACCGCCTCTGGAAAGCGCCGCCATCGGCAATCCGACCGACTCACATTTGCGATATTGGGTATTCCCCAAATTGACATAGACACGGGGTACCCTTTTCAAAATATCGGCAAAGCGACACAGGCTTTCATTGGATTGATCAGGGGACAATTTGACCCCTATCACCCTATCCGTCCGCGCACGCATATAGACCAACAACGCGCCCAACAGCTCCGGATGGGCCAACAGACTTTGCCCCTCATCGGTATTGGGACAGCTAATATTGACTTCAAAAAAAACATCGGGCCGTGACAAGGCGGCATTCAGCGCATCGAATACCTGACGGTAGTCCTCCGGTGTTTCACCGCCAATACTGAGCCCCAAGGGAGATACTCCAGCAAACAGAGGGTTACGCCCCGTCTCAATATCCGAGACCAAGGCATGCACCCCCGAACCAGGAAGCCCCATCGCATTGATCAGTCCCTTGTCCCCCAAATCCTGAATACGAGGACAAGGATTACCCTCACGCTTGGCGGTCAAAACGGTTTTGTAAATCACAGAACCCAGGCCCAGATGATACCAAAACAGCAGCATGCCAGGATCATCTTTGAACGACGACGCCACCAAAGGGGACCGAAACGACAACCCCAAAAACGCCGTCTTGAGCACGGGCGGAACCGAAAACTGTAGCCAACCCAAGCACCGCTGTGGCATACGTGCCAGAAGACTATCTCCCCAATAAATCACAGGCTCCAGATCCATCGGACGCCCACGCATATGGCTATACGTGGAAAACCCCAAGATTGCGGATTGGCGTATGAGGATATAGAGGAGGGCCGGCAGTGGATAGAAGATAGCCATTAGAGACCCTTATCCTGCCACAAGGCATCTGAAATTCCAACCCTGTCCGGGTACGCCAAAATCTTATTTCAAAGCATTTTTCCTTCAGAGTACGCTAGGCCATGCGCTCTGTTAAAATACACTATTCCATCGTCTTACCAGCCGCCGAACCCTTGAGAACGCGGGCTGTTTTTTTACTCAAAAATGCGCTATGCCTATACCCATTCCAAAATGAAACCTGGATTTCAAATCGGGCGCTGTCGCGAAATGAAAGAATTAGGCACAAAAATCAATAAAGGGAATTTGGGACTATTTTTCAGGCCTACATAGTGTAGTCACGAGTTCGGGTTATCCTGTATAATTCTCCAAAAACGGAGAGTGCGAAATGGAAGCAGGACATCGACGCCATGATATTTCAGACAAAGACTGGGGTTTACTGGCGCAACATCTGCCGGGAAGAAAAGGGGTGTGGGGAGGCATCGCCAAAAACAACCGACAATTCATCAATGCCGTGTTTTGGATACTGCGAACAGGGGCTCCTTGGAGAGATTTGCCGCCTGATTTTGGAGGCTGGAGCAATACGCATCGGCGATTTATTCGATGGAGAAATGCTGGAGTTTGGGAGAAGTTGCTAGATGTTTTGATTGAGGATCCAGATTACGAATGGTTGATGATAGATGTCAGTCATTGCAAGGTACACCCCCATGCAGCGAGCGCAAAAGGGGGCTCAACACCAAGGTACATTTGGCCGTGGATGCGCATGGTATGCCGGTCAGAGTCGTTATCACTCAGGGTACCACTGCGGATTGCAAGTGTGCTTCAACATTAATTGAGGGAATAGATGCCGAATATCTTCTTGCTGATCGTGGCTATGATACAGATGACATTATTGAGCAAGCAAAAAAGCAAGGCATGACGCCCGTTATTCCACCCAAAAAAACAGAAAAATACAGAGAGCGTACGACAGAGGTATTTATAGCCTCAGACATCTGGTTAAGAACGCTTTTTTACACCTCAAGCGCTTACGAGGTATCGCAACTCGGTATGCAAAAAATACAGCCTCTTTTTTAGCGGCTGTTCATATCCGATGCATTTCTCTGTGGCTAAACATCTCGTGACTATACTATGTAAGGGGTTAGGCTGTGGTTCTTGGAGTGGTTACTTTTGAATATCATATCGTGTAAGGGGATCTTGTAACGCCTCCCGTAGGATCTACGCGTGGTTGGATAGAGCGGTGGTAGTCGGTTTTTTTGCAAAATAAAAATCACCAAAAAGACAAGTTCGGCATGTTTTTTACGCTCAAACTTTGGTAAAGTAGAGAGATGAAATTAACAAGGAGTGAGCAAATGGCTTTTTACGATTATGACCTTACAGAACAAGTAAAAGGGAAGCACGACCTTTCTAAAATCGAAGAGGTGGTAGGCTTTTCTGGGTTGGTGTGAGCTTGCCCCCAAAAAGTGGACCAGTAGAATAGATAGACTCTGGAGGACACGAATATGGGGAAGAAACAGAAAAGTTACAGTGCGGATATAAAGGCGCGAGTGGGGCTAGAAGCAAAGAGAAGTCAAAAAACGGTTTCCCAGATAGCCAGCGAGTATCAGGTACATCCGACGCAGGTAAACCAGTGGAAGAAGCAGGCGATGGAAACTATTCGGTCTGGATTTAGCAGCAGGAAAGAGCAAGCCGTCAG
>CANNCG010000039.1 GCA_947502965.1 bacterium
CCCAAAGGGCGACCTGCGCCTATTTGGCGTAAAATCCACTGGATTTTACGCCAAATAGGCCACAAAACGCTTCTTTTATCGATTTTTATTGGATTTTTACAAAAAAATCAGATCCTGCACGTTTTTTGCTTTGTTTTGCGACAGCGCCATAAATGCAATGTCGTAGCGAAGCACCTTGCCAATTTTTTTTCACCTCTGCTAGAGTGTTGGGCATACATGTATTTTGATGTGTAAATTTTATCCATGAAGGTTTATGGAAGCATCTGCTTTAGTCATAAACCTGAGTCACAAGTGAGGTCTTTATGAGCGATCAGAATAAACATACTGACGTTGTCAGTATGCGTCAGTTGTTGGAATGTGGGGTCCATTTCGGACACCAAACCAAGCGTTGGAACCCCAAAATGAAACGGTATATCTTTACCTCGCGTAACGGTATTCACGTTATCGATCTTCAGCAGACCATTAAATTAATTAAAAAAACCTACCAGGTTGTCAAAGAAGTGGTTCGCAATGGCGGAACCGTTCTTTTTGTAGGGACAAAGAAACAGGCCCAAGAGGCTATCGAAGTAGAGGCGCGTCGTTGTGGGATGCCTTTTGTGAGCCACCGTTGGTTGGGTGGGACATTGACAAACAATGTGACCCTTCGCCACAGCATCAACAAACTCAAACAACACCAACGTATTATGGAAGATGGTACGATTGACCTTCTCTCCAATAAAGAAGGGGCACGTAAGCGTAAAATATTGACCCGCCTGACCTATTATCTTGATGGTATTCGCGATATGAACCGTTTGCCTTCTATGGTTTTTATCATTGATACCAAGCGTGAAGCTTTGGCGATTCGTGAATCCAATAAACTCAAAATTCCTATCATCGGTGTGGTGGATACCAACGCAGATCCAACGGAAGTTCAGTATCCTATTCCTGCCAACGATGATGCGATTCGTTCGATCAAATTGTTGTGTTCTGTCATCTCCAAAGCTGTTTTGGATGGTCAGGCTGAGCGTGCGGGTATCCCGCCTGTTGTGGCTGAAGTGGCGGCTGCTGTCGTCGATGAGCCGGATGATATCGAGGATGCTATCGCCGATGATGTTTTGCTAGAAGATGACAAAGACGCAGTTGTGGAAGAGGCCCCACGCCGTGCTGTTCCTGTAGCGAAAGTGGCGGCCAAGTCCAAGACCCCAGTAAAGGTTTAAGCGATGACTACCATAACCGCGTCCCTTGTAAAAGAATTGCGTGAAAAGACAGGCGTCGGCATGATGGACTGTAAAAAAGCCCTTTCTGAAACGAATGGCGATTTTGAAGAAGCAATTACGTACCTTCGTGAAAAAGGGCTGTCAGCGGCGGCAAAGAAATCAGACAGAGAAACCAAAGAAGGTCGTGTTTTCGTGACGATATCTGCGGATGCCAAGATTGGCAGCATCGTGGAAGTAGGTTGTGAAACGGATTTTGTGGCCAATAACGAGGCGTTCTCTGCTTTCGGTAATGCGGTAGCCGCTGAGGTTTTGGCAAAGCGCTATTCGGATCTCACGGCCTTGGAAGCAGCGACGATTGACGGAAAGCCCTTTGCGACATTTTCGTCCGAAGCGATACTCAAACTGGGAGAGAATCTTGGGGTGAGACGTGTGGCGCTTTTAGACGGCGCGGCATTGTCTTCTTACATTCATTCCAATGGAAAAATCGGTATTTTGGTAGCCTTCACAGGTGCCATTGCTGAAGACTTGGGCAAAGATGTTGCGATGCAGGTAGCAGCGGCTGCGCCTATCTGTGTGCGTTCCGAAGAAGTCCCGACAGGTGAACTTGAGAAAGAAAAAAGCATTGTGCGCGCGCAGTTGCTCAACGAAGGCAAGCCTGAAGCCATGGTAGATAAAATCGTAGAAGGCAAGATTCTCAAGTATTATAAAGATGTGTGCCTACTTGAGCAGACCTTTGTCAAAGACCAAGAAAAAACAGTGAAGCAGATTTTGCCTGCCAACGTGACGGTATCTCAGTTTATCCGTTTTTCTTTGGTGTAGGTTGAGACAGCGATTTGAAGCATTGGAATTGGAGCTGCTTTCACCGCTTGCGGTGAAGGCGGCCCAGTCTAAAGGGCGGCAGTACCATGAACCCCCTTCTGAAAATAGGACCTATTTTCAACGTGATAGAGACCGTATCGTCCATGCCAAAGCCTTCCGCCGACTCAAACAAAAAACGCAGGTTTTTGTAAGTGCATCGGACCACTATCGCTCCCGTTTGACACATACCTTGGAAGTGGCCCAGGTGAGCCGACATTTGGCGCGTCTTTTGCGTCTCAATGAAGACCTTTGCGAGTGTATTGCGCTGGCACATGATCTCGGACATACGCCGTTTGGCCATTCTGGAGAGCGAGAGTTAAACCGTTTGATGGCCGATTATGGGGGATTTGAACACAATCTTCAGAGCCGTCGAATTGTGGATGTTTTAGAAAAAAAATACCCTGGATTTCCAGGCTTAAATTTGTCTTTTGAGGTTCGCGAGGGCCTGATCAAACACCGGGCTTCAGATCCGCTAGAGACGGAGGTCACTGAGCAAAAAGACATGGTCTTGCCCTTTGTCTCTTTGGAAGCCCAGGTCTGTAACTTGGCGGATGAAATTGCCTACAATAGTCATGACCTGGATGATGGCCTGTCATCCGGTCTGATTTCTGCGTCGGATTTGGAAACAAACGTGACGTTGTGGCGCGAAGCCCGTGGGGCGGTTTCTTCCCAATATCAAGCGTTATCCGATTCGGAATTGTATCATTTGATTCACAGTTTTTTGATTTCAGCTTTTATCGATGATGTGTTGGTAACCACGCAACAGGCCATTTTAGATTCTGGTGTGACCGCTTTGGATACTTTGCAGCTTCAGAAAAAATCGCTTGTACGGTATAGCCCAGAGATGGCCCGGAAAAACCGTGAGTTGCGGCAATTTTTGTTTAAACGTTTTTATCAGCATCACCTTATCTACCGTGCGAATATCAAAGGCCAAGGCATTATTCGCGGCTTGTTTGCGGCTTTTCTAGATGACGCGAAGCTATTGCCCGAGTCGTATCAAGCCAAGTTGGGCAAAGCGGACTCTCAGTCTCGGGTTGTAGCCGACTATATTGCCGGTATGACGGATGAATATGCCTTGCAGGAGTATCACACGATCTACACATGAAAAAAACAATTTTTATTACAGGGGCATCCGGGTGTGTGGGGCATTATGTCTTGGATATTTTGCTACAGCGTCAGGATGTAGAACTGCATCTCCTCTTGCGAGACCCTGCACGGGTCCAACATCCTTTGGCCGATCACCCGAATGTGGTGGTACATCGGGGCAACATGGACCGCATCGAAGACCTGGCCATGGTCTTGGCTGAAATGGACTATGTGCTCCATATCTTCACCGATTGGAGCGATTCGGATTACGCCCATTTGTTGAATGTCACCAAAACCCATGCCATGTTTGACATGGCGACGAAGGCCAGGCGTATTGTCTATTTTTCTACCGCCAGTATTTTGGGGCCTGGAAATCAGCCTATGTGGCAAGCTGGTGAATATGGCCATGGCTATATTCGTTCCAAATACCAAGGGTACCAGGCATTGAAAAGAAGTCCTATTGCGGACAAAGTGGTAACGGTGTTTCCTACCTTGGTTTTTGGTGGCGATGCGCAACATCCCTATTCGCATATTTCATCGGGATTGCTGCCCAACCAGCATTTTCTGAAATGGCTACGCTTTATTTATATAGACGGGGCCTTTCATTTTTTGCATGCCCGCGACATTGCCCAAGTGACCGTGCACTTGTTGGATGCGGAGATAGGAGAGCAGCGGGATTTTGCCCTGGGCACCGAAAAATATACTGCAAAGCGGGCCATTGCGATTTTGGCCAAAGCTTTTGGGTACAAACAGCCCTTTAGACTCAAAATCAATCCCCGGTTTGTGATGCATATTGCAGGTATTTTTGGGATCAAAATTGGACCTTGGGAGCGCTATTGTATCGAAAATCCTCATTTTTCCTATGCGGTTGTAGAGCCCAAGACCTTTGGCTTGGAAACGTCGTTTCCAAATCTAGAAAGTGTTATTGCCGATATTCAATTGCGGGGTTAACGCGGCTTAATTCAGATTTAGGCGTTCTAGGAGACACGGCTGGATTTTCTTGGGGTACCTGCTTCTGATGAGGTGTTTTATGGAAATATTGTTTCCCGAAGATCCAATTTTCAATTTAAAACTGAACCCTACCCTTTCAAAAGAGGCGAATCTCGTGTATGATGCCTCCTCACATTAACCGTGATGGGCGCACCTCTATTTTGATGAGGCAATCCCATTTCATTAACACGTTGATATATTGTCGTTTAGGAGGCGTTTGGGATGTCTGAAGGTACACGCATAGGAGAGTATAAAGAGTCAGCAGAAAGTTTGCCGACTGTTTCGCCTGAAAAAAAAGAGGCTTCCTCTAACTTCGCAGCAACCAAAATAGGAGAAATGTCTGAATTTGAGAAAAGTCTTATGGCTTTTGAACAGTCTTCAGACAAAGATTCTCAATTTGCAGATGTGATGGATCGGATTTTGGTAGATTTTCAAGAAGGCGATATCATTAAAGGGACTGTTCGCAGTATCGAAAAAGCCGGCGTATTGTTGGATATTAGCTATAAATCAGATGGCTTTATTGCCAACGCTGAATTTAGCTTTGATTATGATGAAACACCTGGCTCGGTCTTAAAACCTGGCGATAAAGTAAATGTCATGATTGTGAAGCTAGAGAGCAAAGAAGGCTACACGGTTCTTTCTCGCAAGCGTGCAGAGTATGAGTTGGCTTGGGGCCGTCTCTCAAAGTTGGCCAAAACAAAAGAAACAGTTTTGGTACGTGTGAGTTCCTCTGTGCAAGGGGGATTGGTTGTTTCGTATTCTGGGATTAAAGGGTTTATTCCTGCATCTCAGGTAGCCAAAGAAGGCGAGGGGGATCTTTCGTCTTCCCTGAATCAGTTGCTAGAGGTTGTGGTCGTACAGGTAGATCGCAAACGTCGTAAGGTTATTTTTTCTAACCGTGTTTCCAAAGCAAAAATGAACAGAGAAGAAGCCCAAAAGTTGCTTGAATCTCTTGAGTCTGGCCAAATCAAAGAAGGCCGTGTGACCAGTATTAAAGATTTTGGTGTTTTTGTAGATATTGGTGGGGTTGAAGGCCTTGTTCATATTTCTGAACTGTCTTGGTCCCGTGTTTCCCACGCATCTGAATTGGTCAAAGTGGGTGACGAGGTTCGTGTGTTTGTTCTCGGTGTCGACAAAGAAGCCAAACGTGTTTCTTTGGGCATGAAGCAGCTAGAAGTAGATCCATGGGTCAAGGTTGCTGAACGTTATCAGGTAGGGCAAGTTGTCGAAGGTGAAATCACCCGTATCGCAGCCTTCGGTTCCTTCATGCGTTTGGAAAACAATCTTGAGGGATTGATTCATATCTCTGAGTTGGCGCATAACCATATTGAGCGTGTTGAAGACGTTGTCAAAGTAGGGGACAAAGTCAAAGCGAAGATCATCAAGCTTGTTCCTGAAGAGCAGCGCATTGGCTTGAGTTTGAAAGCGATTGAAGCAAAAGATATCGCAAAGCCTGAAGCCTCTGTTTCTGAATAAACGATGAAATCGACCTTTGGCGAATATGGTGGTCGATATGTGCCGGACACTCTCTATTCTGCCTTAGAGTCTTTGGAAAAAGCCTACGTTGAGATACGACGTAGGCCTGATTTCCGTAAAACCTTGGGGGGGCTCCTCAAGGATTATGTAGGACGTCCGACGCCTTTGTACTTTGCCTCTCGTATATCTGAGGAAACCGGCTCCCAAGTTTTTCTCAAAAGAGAAGATTTAAATCACACGGGTGCCCATAAAATAAACAATACCCTTGGTCAAATTCTGGTGGCCAAATCCATGGGTAAGAAACGGATTATCGCAGAAACAGGCGCTGGTCAGCATGGGGTTGCGACGGCTACTGCTTGTGCGTTAATGGGGTTGCCCTGTGTGGTCTATATGGGTGAAGAAGACATGGCGCGCCAGTCTCCCAATGTCTATCGGATGCAGCTTTTGGGTGCGACTATTGTGCCTGTGACAAAGGGGTCGCGAACGTTGAAGGATGCCACAACTGAAGCTATTCGCGATTGGCTTCTCAATGTTGAGGACACGTTTTATATTATCGGTTCTGTTGTAGGTCCGCATCCCTATCCAACCATGGTACGTGACTTTCAGTCTGTCATCGGCAAAGAAACCCGACGTCAGATTCAGTCCCTGGTGGGAAGATTGCCGGATGCGGTCATTGCCTCCGTGGGCGGTGGATCGAATGCGATGGGGATGTTTTATCCCTTTATCAAAGACAAGACGGTGGCCTTGATCACCGCAGAGGCAGCTGGAAAAGGACTGGATTCTGATGCTCAGGCGGCCCCCTTATTGCGCGGTAGACCTGGTGTTTTGCATGGGGCCAAATCTTATTTGTTACAAGACAACGAAGGTCAGGTGTCTTTGGCCCATTCTATCTCTGCGGGACTTGATTATCCTGGTGTTGGACCCGAATTGTCTTATCTGAAAGACCTTGGGCGCTTGACATTGGATTCGGCCACAGATGATGAGGCCTTTGCCGCCTGTGGCTGGTTGGCCAAAACAGAAGGGATTATTCCCGCTCTAGAGCCTGCGCATGCCTTGGCCGTTCTCCGTAAACGGACCGACTTGAAAAACAAAATTGTCGTGGTGAATATCTCTGGCCGAGGAGACAAAGATTTAGGAACCTTGATGGAAGGTCTTTCCCATGTCTAACGGGATCCAATCGGACTCGGCAAAGCCGGATCCGAACTCGGCCGCAGGCGCTAATTTTCATAAAAACGGGATCCAAAGGGCGAAGCCCTTTGATAAAAATAAACTTAAAAACGTTTTTCGTAAGAAAAACGTTTTTATCCCGTATTTAACCTTTGGGGATCCCACTATCGAAACCTCACTGGCGATGATGCAAGCCGCTGTAGATGCCGGTGCAGACATCCTCGAAATCGGCATCCCATTTTCGGATCCCATTGCAGATGGGCCGGTCATACAGGCCTCTCACCAACGGGCGTTGGCCCAGACAGTGAAGCCAACGCTAGAAAAGCTGTTTTCGGTGTTACCAAAAACAACCTTTCTAGGGCAAGTGCCTGTTATCCTCATGCTCTCTGCAAACTTGGTCCTCCATCACGGGATAGACCGTTTCTTTGCGGATGCGGCTATGGCGGGTGTTTCTGCGGCGGTGATCCCCGATCTTTCTATTGAGGACGCAGCGCCCTATATTCTAGCGGCTAAAGCCCATGGGGTGCCCATCGTTTTCTTGGTATCGACATTGTGTACGGACGTACGTTTGAAAAAGATTTTGCGTCATGCGGATGGCTTCGTCTATTTGATTTCCTCGAAGGGACTGACTGGGACCCGGGATAGTCTGGATATGACGGATATTTCTGACATGGTGTCCCGTATCAAAGCGATCAAAAAAATTCCCCTAGCCGTGGGTTTTGGGGTGAAGACACGGGCACAAGCGGATGCCTTGTGGCAGGTGGCGGATGGGGTGATTGTGGGGAGTTATTTGGTGGGGGCGGTGGTGGATGTGCCGGATCCTACTGCGACAGCTTTTGATATAGTAGCTGAATTTTCTGCTGTATCTCGAACGTTGATTGAAAATTAGTAGCGGATAGTTGTGGATAAGCGAACTTTATTTTGTCGTTTATGTGGAACGCCTTTAGCAAGGCCTGTTTTTGACTTGAAAGTACTTGAAAAATATGATGTAGCTTATTTTTCCTGCCCTGGATGTAAATCTCTTCAGACGGAATATCCGTATTGGATTGAAGAAGCCTATTCTTATAGTTTTTCTTTGTCGGATACTGGTGCGGCACAGCGTACTTTGTCAAATTTAGCGGTTTCTTATGCAATAGCCAGGTTTTTTAATCTTAAAAATGTAGTAACTATCTAGCCCCCCCTTTTTTTTCTAAAAAACAGGTAACTATCTAGCGCCCCCCCTCAAAGAGGAGTGACTGATTAAGCGCGGCCTGAATGGTTTCCAAAATATTGAGGCCTTGTTTTTTTGCGGTCTCAATAATGGAGAGCAAAACAGCATGTCGTTCAGCGCCACGCTTGCTTCTA
>CANNCG010000040.1 GCA_947502965.1 bacterium
CTGTGTTAGCAGCCATTCCTGGGTATCCTTTCGATTTAGATACCGATCTTTCCATCCAGATACCGTATTTTCGTCGATCAGCAATACGTTCCCAATTTCTACCGCGCTGTACCCTTTATTGAACATCAGAATCGCCTTTATCCGATCACACTTTTTCCTGTCTCTTTCGGATCGGTGCAGTGTCTTTAGTTCCAGAACTTCATTGTCGCTTAACTTTAGTTTCATCCCTTCATTTTTGCATGATTCCCATCAGAAAACTCATGAAATTTCCCTCTTGCTTTCTCTAGATTCTATTTCGGAACGGGTATATTGCGTTCGATCATGGAAAAAGCCACACCAATTTTATGGACTTTCTTACCTGAATCCTGAAACGAAAACGCATAGTCTTTGGTATCTATTTGGTCCAAAGCCACTTGCGCTGAGCCACCGATCTTGAATCCAAACAGATAGAGATGCGCAGCGGTTTCGACGATGGCATCGATACGGCCCATATTCGTACGAACTTCTGATCGAATACGGGTACCAATAACGGTAAAAATGAGATGAAAGAGACTTTGGTAGTATTTTTCAGTGGCCTCCTGAATATCATAGGGAATTTTGGAAAAGAAAACCTTGAGTATGCAAAAGATCTCATCAACACGTCCATGATGTAAGGCTTCGCGTCATTGATCCACCGTCACGGCAGGTGCTGTTTCCAAATGCGTCGCTGTTTTAATGAGCTGATGAATAAAGCCTTCTTTGACCTCCATATTTGGATGGTCCAAATAGAGTGTCTCTCCACGCTCAGACGTATTCACAATCGTCATGTATCCAGTCTGAAAGAGCAGTGCAGGTAGATTTACAGTAACGTTATCCAGTTCGTAGGAAGCGGTGTCATTGATGGACAACATATCCGGGAGCCGGGTGAGGTCCACGTTTAGCTCTTGAAAGAGTTGCATGAGATAGGTAGGCGTCCCAGTTGCAAACCAATGATATTGAAAGGTCTTTGTCTTGAGGCGCATAAGTGTAGAAAAAGGGTTGTATACTGCGATGGCTGCTTTTGTGAACCGAAATCCGTTATACCATCGGCGTATTTTTTCTAGCAACGACGGAATGCTTTGCGTCTTTGCTAGAGAAAAATGGGCAATATGCGCCGCAAAACAGGATTCCAATTCTTCTTGAGTATATCCACAAATAGCGGCAAAGTCTGCCTGAAGCCTGATATTATCCAGATTATTCAGCCCCGAAAAAATATTCATTTGGCTAAACTTAGTTATTCCTGTGATGAAAAGAAAACGAACCGTTTCATCATGGGCCTTAATGATTTCGTAGAAACCTTTGAGAACATCACGATTTTCTTTGGCTATAGCAATATGGGTAATGTGATCGAGAATCGGTTTGTCGTATTCGTCGATGCGGATAACAATTTTTTGGTTTTTGGATTCAAAGGATTGCATGAACGTTTCCCAGGTATCCCGCAGTGATGTTGCCTGGTCTGTAGACACGCCATAGTGAGCACACTAGCGGGTGATTTGACGTATTAATGCTATTTGCAGTACAGCGCCACTGTTGTTTCCTAATTTTGAAAAATCAAAACGCAAGACGGGAAATGTTCGAAAATCGTAATCTGTCTGTTCTGAAATAAAAAGCCCCAGAAACAGCTCTTTTTTCCAGAAAAAATCGCATCCAGCGTAGAAATCGTCAACGATTTTCCAAAACGGCGGGGGCGAGAGAAAAAGTATTTATACCCGTGCCAAAATGAAACCCGGATTTCAAATCGTGGCGGGAGCCTATTCTTATAGGTGACCAGAGCGATTTGGAAAGGCCTCCGCTCCCGGTTTCATTTTGGGATGGGTATAGTCACAGGATTGGCAATAAGCGCATGCAGATAGCGTGTCTTATCTACGTATACAGCACGTTGCACGATGATATAGGGGGAAGTCTGAGATCCCAAGGTTAGATTTTGCATGCTGTGATTATGACATGGGGATAGAATTCTTGTCTTTGGCTTGGCAGATGGTTCAGACAATGCAGCCCTACCCCTCATCCAACCCCACCCGGATTTTGGCATCAATCTCACGCACCCCCGGTGTTCCTAGCAGGTCCTGCAAGGCCGATGTCATCTCTTTTTCTTGCACCATATGGGTCACCAATACGATTTCAGCTTCGTCTGCCACAATGTTTTTCTGCATAATCTTGGAAATCCCGATGCGATACGCGCCCAAAACACTGGTAATCCCCGCCAAAGCCCCGTGGGTATCCAAGGCATGTAAACGCACATAAAACTGCGACGTGGTTTCGGACAACGGCATCACAGAAAATGGCCCTTCCAGAGCTTCCAAATTTCGCTGATTGCCCAAGGGGTGATCGTCAAAGGCAATATCTATCAAGTCAGAAACAATGGCAGACCCCGTCGGTGAGCTCCCAGCACCACGACCAGACAACATTGATTCCCCCACGGCATTGCCGATGATAAAGACCGCATTAAACTCCTGCCGAACATGCGCCAAAGGATGCCGCGCAGGGATCATCGTGGGATGCACCTTGAAACTCATCTGCCCTGGGGCCACTTCACGACCTATCCCCAACAGCTTGATCACGTAACCCAACTCTTTGGCATAGGCCATATCTTTGGCATCCAACGTGGCAATGCCTTCGTAATACACATCTGCCAACTGAATATTGGCCTTAAACGCAACAGACCCCAGAATGGTCAATTTGTAGGCGGAATCCAATCCCGAAATATCCATCGTCGGATCGGCTTCTGCAAACCCCAAGGCCTGTGCCTCTTTGAGGACAGTCTCAAAAGAAGCCCCCTCTTCTTCGAGTTTGGTCAAAATAAAGTTGGTTGTCCCATTGAGAATGCCATAAAAGGCCTGAATTTTATTGGCCGCCAAGCCCACTTTCAGGGTGCGAATCAAAGGAATCCCCCCACCCACACTGGCCTCAAAATAAATATTGGTACGGTGCTCCTTCGCCAAGGCAAAAAACGTCGCTTTGTGCTTCGACAACACTTCTTTGTTGGCGGTCACCACCGGTTTACCCTGACGCAGCCCCTCACAAATATAGTCAAACGCAGGGTATTCTCCGCCCATGGCCTCTACAATGACATCCACATCCGGGTTGCGCAGGACAGCAAGCGCATCCGTGGTCAGCATCACCGCTGGCGAAAGGCGTCCTTGTACTTTCTCAATATTTCTCACCACCGCATGGGTCACGACCAGTGATTTACCAGTACGCTCCGCGATCAAGGCTTTGTTTTGCTCCAAAATCTGCAAAACGCCTTTGCCCACATTTCCAACACCCAGTAGACCAATACGGATTTTTTTTTGTTCCATTATATATCCTTTATCACGTGATACAGATCATTTCTGGCAAAATCAAAGCAATTCTTCCCTACCTCCAAGATTTGTTTTTTAGACAACCCCGCAGCTTGCAGCTTTTTTACCACATTTTGCAACTCTGGTTTCACCTCATTTGGCAAAGGCAGTGCGGCAAATATCCACTCCCCTTTCTGCGGATATACCGACAACGCGGCTATCGCTAGACGCGCTTCACCGGACCAAATAGACTCAAATTGTTTGGTCAACTCTTTTCCAAAGGCCACCGTTTTCAAGGGCCACGCAGTTATCAGCCTGGCCAATGTCGCATGAATTCGCATGGGGGACTCAAAAAACACCAAGGGCACATGTAGCTGTTGTGCCGCATGAAACAGCGCCTGAGCCTCCGACAGTTTCCTAGGAAAAAAACCCCCAAAAATCCACTGGTCCCCAGACAATCCCGCCACCGACAAAAAGGTCGCCAAGGCAGACGGCCCGGGAATCGGAATGACCGGATAGCCGGCCTCTCGCACAATCTCGACGAGATTTTGCCCTGGGTCACAGAGCGACGGGGTGCCCGCATCACTCACGTAGGCCACAGAAAGACCGTCTGCCAAATAACCACAGAGGGTGTGGGCCCCTGATTTTTCATTGTGTTGACGCACACTGATCAACCGTTTTGTGATCCCAAACCTCTGCAATAGTTTTTGGGTCACACGGGTATCTTCTGCAGCGACAACATCCACGCGTTCCAGCGTCTCCAAAAGACGATGGGTCACATCGGAGAGATTCCCAATAGGGGTAGCACACACGTACAGCGAGGGTCGCGGCTCCCTATCCTCAGGAACAGACCCCACTAGGTTTTCGAAGCAGACGCGGGCTGTGTCTGAAAGGATGCGGTTCCTTCAAATCCATTTTTGGACGTGATCACATCCATATTCACGCGACCTTTGTAAATGGCACCTTCTTCGATCAACAACTGATCTCCGGTCAAATCGCCGTATACCTTTCCTGTTTTGGAAATATGAAGCCCCGCAGAAGCCTCAATATTACCAATGACTTCCCCAGAGACTGCGACACGACGTCCGAAAATATTGGCTTTTACTTTGCTATTTTCCCCGATAAAGACTTCGCCCTGCGCGTTGATTTCCCCTTCGAAAGAGCCCTCTATACGCAAAGACCGCTGGGTATGCAGTACGCCCTTAAATGAAGAATCTTCCCCGATAACGGTATTCACCAATTCATTTTTAAACTTGTTTCGCTGGAGCATCATGAGAGGATAAAAACTACCACACCTGAACACTGGCTGTAAACATCTCCAGGTCCAAATGTCGCCTCGGCGATGTTGGTTTATTCCAACGTCGCACCTCATAATGCAAATGGGGCCCCGTCGACAACCCCGTCGATCCCACCTGGGCAATCACCTGACCCTTACGCACAAAATCCCCCCGTGCAATCAACAAACGAGAGGCATGGGCATAAATCGTACGAAATCCAAAATTATGCTCAATGACCACCACATTTCCAAATCCAGAGGACCATCCCGCGTAGACAATGAGACCATCGGCCGCGCTTTTAATAGGGGCGCCCGTCCATGAGGGAATATCAATCCCTTTGTGCAGCCTAGCCCCACCTGTCACAGGATGGATACGCCATCCATAGTCAGACAGGATATTCCCAAATACAGGCCAAATGGAAGGGGTAAACGCATAGCGAACCCGATACTGCTGCCCCAGCTGGCTCAAGCGAATAAACCCCTGCTTTAACCCACCCACAACGGCACCCATCCCGTCTACCGCAACACGCCAGGAAGCGATCTCTTTCGCATCCAATTGGGCACTCAGATCTCCCCACGCAACCGTCGACTTAACCGCTGCGCTGGCCCGACCACGACTCCCAAAGAGATCCCGAATTTCTGCCTCTCGCTCCAACAAAACCTCGATATCTGATTTCATATCTTTAAATTTGTTTTGCAGGTCTTCCATTTGACGCTGATGCTGGGTCGATTCCTGCTGCAAACGCCGGTAATTGGCCACATCAATACCGACACGACCCACGGTATAAATCAAAAGCAGCAGCCCACATGTCATCGCAAAACCACCGATGATGAGCACCCCCAAAACGGCACGGGAACACCGAAAACACCAGCTCCGCCCACCAGACGGCGGCATGATGACTATAGAGAAAAAGGCGTCTTTGCGTTGCAAGACAGTGCCCCTATACCCCACCCACGCAGGCAAGCGGTGTCTTGGGTTTAAACCGCCCCCTAGGAAAGAGGCGGATGATCATAAATGGTCGGGGCGATTGGATTTGAACCAACGACCACTAGCACCCCATGCTAGTGCGCTACCAGGCTGCGCTACGCCCCGTTGAATACCCCCAAAAAAAAACAGGGTTTTATTTCGGAAGGAGATTAACTGTTTCAAACAGTTCCCTCGACAGCCGCTGTTTCAGCAACACCAAGCCCGAGCAGTCTATCAAATTCCGCGCCATCCAGCACTTCTTTTTCTAGAATGAACTTAGATATTTCCTCAAGCTTATCGAAGTTGTCAATCAAAATCTGCTTGGCTTCTGCATAACAAGTCTCGATTAAACGACGAATTTCCTCATCAATCTCCCGCGCTGTGCCTTCGGAGTAATCCTTGGAATGGTCTCCATAATCTTTTGCAAGAAACACATAGCCTTGGGATTTGCCATATTTCCGAGTACCCAAACGCTCACTCATCCCATAATTACAAATATAGCTACGGGCCAAATCTGTGGCGCGTTCAATGTCATTAGAGGCCCCAGATGTAATCGAGTTGAATTTCAAATCTTCCGCGATACGCCCACCCATCAGCACCTTGATTTGGTCTTCGATTTCTACACGAGACACCAAGTATTTGTCCTGCTGTGGCAATTGCAAGGTATAGCCTAAAGCCATGCCCCGAGGCAAAATACTAATTTTATGAACAGGATCCGTATACTTACAATGCTTGGCAACCAAGGCATGTCCCACTTCATGGTAGGCCACAATCTCTTTTTCTCGCTCATTCATGGCTTTTGATTTGCGCTCAGGCCCTGCGATCACCCTGTCCGTGGCATCCTCAACGTCCGACATCTGAATGATTTTTTTTCCTTTACGGGCCGCCATCAAGGCCGCCTCATTGAGTAAATTGGCCAAATCAGCCCCAGTAAACCCATGGGTACGTTTGGCGATGACATCCAGTTCTAGATCCGTATCGACTTTTTTACCTTGTACGTGGATATCCAAAATAGCCCGACGGCCTTTAATATCGGGTTTATCCACCACCACCTGCCGATCAAAACGACCAGGACGAAGTAATGCCGGATCCAAGACATCGGGTCGGTTGGAGGCCGCAATCACGATAACCGTCTGTTTGGGATCAAAGCCATCCATCTCCACCAAAAGCTGATTTAGGGTTTGCTCACGTTCGTCATGCCCCCCACCAAGACCCGCACCACGTTGGCGACCCACGGCATCAATTTCGTCCAAAAAAATAATACATGGCTGTACCTTTTTGGCTTGCTGAAACAAGTCCCTCACCCGTGATGCGCCGACACCCACAAACATCTCAACAAAATCTGAGCCGGACAAGCTAAAGAACGGCACCTCCGCTTCCCCAGCAACAGCCCGGGCAATCAAAGTTTTCCCCGTACCTGGAGGCCCCATCATGAGAACGCCTTTGGGGATTTTCGCGCCAATCTCCTGAAACCGTTCGGGGGCTTTCAAAAAGTCCACAATCTCACGCAATTCGGTGATGGCCTCATCGGCACCCGCCACATCTTTAAAGGTGACGGGTTTTCCTTCTTTTTTGAATTGGACCGCACGGGATTTCCCAAAGGTCATCGCCTGGCTATTGGCACCCTGCGCCTGACGAAAAATAAAAAACCATAGTACCCCGATTAGAAGAAAGGGCAACAAGGCCTGTAACACCAAGCCCCACATCCACCCCGAACTATTCGGATCTATTTTGAAAGACACCCCTTTGTCTCTCAATTCTTTCATAAATTCTGGATATTGGATAAAAAAGGTTTTAAATTCGGCACCCGCTTTGGTTTTACCCGTCAGGACTTGGTCTTGGGTACGGATAGTCACTTCCGAAATCTGATTGGCCTCGAGCTGTGTCATAAAGGCCGAAAAGTCCATATCGACGCCCTCTTTAGGCTTGGTAGAATAGGTGGTCAAAACGGTCAGAATGAGTAATCCGAAAAGGAAATACCAGATAAAATTACGCCATTCTTTAAAGGGCTGTTGTTTGCTTGGCGGGGTTTTAGAATCTGAAGATGTTGGGGTTTTGGGAGCGGGACGTTTACCACTAGGAGATTTTGTTTTTTTTGCCATAAGACCGAATAGTTTAAAGGAAGCGTTTGGAATAAACAAGTTGGCACCGCACCGTGGCAGCGCGATGTTGAATCACAGAGCGGCGTGTGCTAGTATCGCGCCGCCGTTTTCATGAATTAAAGCAGGCTCCTGTAGCTCAGTTGGTAGAGCGCTTCCATGGTAAGGAAGAGGTCACCGGTTCAATTCCGGTCGGGAGCTCCACTTATCCATACCGGTGAATTCAAAAAAAATAGTACTTACTTCCCAAAACGTTCCCTGAATTTTATACCCCAATTGGATCCCAAGGAGACCTGTAATTATGGCCAAAGAAAAATTTTCGCGGGTAAAACCGCATGTCAATATTGGAACGATAGGTCACGTTGACCACGGTAAAACAACGCTGACAGCTGCGATCACAAAGGTGTTGGCATCTGTGGGTGGGGCGCAATTTAAAGCCTATGACCAGAT
>CANNCG010000041.1 GCA_947502965.1 bacterium
TACAGCCTCTGGACAGGCCCTCCCTCTAACTTCCATTCCGCTAACCTGTCTAGAATCTTCGACCCGCTGCGCGGGCAGCTGCGCTGTTCTAGTCAGATCGCTTCATTTCAGTTTTCTGCACTTTTTTCTGGGGTCAAAAACCCCAGGTGTTGCACTTAGAACTTGAACGTGGGCTGTGTATATACCGCAATAGGTGAGTAATAAAATCCCCAAAAACCATTCGCTATATTTTGCGTAGGGTGTAAGGCTTGTGTGCAGTGGGATGGCGCCGATGAGTACGGCCTCTTGGTGCGCCTCTGCGCGTGCTTTGCATTGCCCGTTAGGTAAAATCAAGGCAGAAATACCGCTTGTTGTTGCGAAAATAATACTGCGCTGATACTCCATGGCCCGAAACCTTAGAATATCCAGATGTTTGGCGGAGGCACTGCTGCGTCCATACCACCCATGGTTGCCGCTGATGACAAACCCTTGGCTGCCAGAATGTACTTGAGAACGAAAATGAGCACCATAAATGGATTCCAAGCAGATGGCACCAGAAAAATAATTTGAAAATATGATTTTAGGTGGGGGGCCTGCACTGTATTCTGCGCCTGGGATCAGATTTTTTAAACCCAATTTTTGAAACCATGCCTTGAGTGGCCAATATTCCCCAAAGGGAACCAAACGGTGTTTTTGGTAACGTTCTTTTATGCCTGCCTGCTGTGTTGTCAGCACAATGCTGTTGTAAAATTTCTCCTTTTCCCATAGGGGTGTTCCCCATAAGAGAACGGTGTTGGGTGGGAGTAGTGCGTGTAGTTGGGACATAAATCTAGGATTCTGGGTATTTAGTTGTGGGGTAATGGTTTCTGGCCATACGATGAGGGTTGCACCTTTCTGAATAGCTTTTTTTGTTTCTCTCAGATAGAAGTCTTGAATGTTTTGACTGTTACTGGGAGTGAGTTTGGACTGTTGGGAATGGATACCTTGTATACTGCCGGCTATGACCTGTTTTCCTGCGACTGGGGGTGAGATGAGATAGCTGCCTATGAGGAGTGACAGCAATAGGCCTATCGCCAGTTTTGGTGCGGTGAGGATTCTTTTGTAGGTGATACTGGCAATCACGGTGGAAAGTAAAATCACAATAAAACTGACTCCAGAGACACCCGTCCAGCTGGCCAGTCGCGCAAAGCTACTTTCTGTTTGACTATAGCCCAATATACCCCCAGGGCTGCCAATCGGTCCAAACTGCCGTAAGGCTTCTGTCAGGACAAATGCAGAGGACATTCCCACTGCGTATAAAGAATCTCTTTTGTGTCTCAAAAAATAAGCAAGAGCACCAAATAAGGCATAGAAAGAGGCTAGGTACAGACTATAGAGGCTCCATAGTCCTATAATTCCCCAAATGGGGCCAAACTGAGATAGCTCCCATATCCATGCATGGAAACCGCCCATGAATACAAGCCCAAAAGAAAATCCCAATCCAATGCTGTGGCGTAAATTGGGGGCTTTTTGGAGTGTCCAAAGAAAGGGCAGTATCCCCACCCATGCCATCCACGAGAACGCTATGGGGGGGAAGGCCATGAGGACAAGCACCCCAGACAGTAGGGCTAAAAAATACTGACGCGCCATGCTTGTATGTCGGAGGCGGCGGGAAGACGCTCATCAATGCTTTCTTGCCCAGGGAGCTTTTGTATTTCTTGCCCTGCGCGCAGTTGGATGGCAATCGGTGTGAGCAATATATCTTGGAAATAACCACTTTTACCTTGAGCGGTACCATTATGACGGGTGGTCATCATGGTGATATAGAGGGTGTTTCCCGCTGTGGCACCGGTAATGTCCCCTATAAAAAAACTCATTTTCAGGGTGCTGGTACTGGCGTTAAAATTATGACTGATTTGGAACGTGGTATCGGGTGCGATGCTGGTATTGTCGGTGGTTGTTGCGGGAAACCCTGTGTTGCCAGACGTGTAAAAAGAGGGCCCTCCGAGTTGACAAAGAATATAGTCTGACCAGCTGCTAAAGTAATTGGCATAGTAGGTCTCAAGGGGAAAGTTGAGTCTGAGCAGAGAGGTGTCCATCGTTTGTCCTGGTAGGGGGAAGTAGGGTTGGTCAGACCCAGATGGCGTGATGGGTGGGGCTGTGGTGCTAAAGGCAATGACGAGATAGTCGCTGGGCGATAAAGGGCCACGTAGGGCCACCTCGATATCCATTTGTAAGAGCTCACTTTTGTTGGTCACAGTTCGCGCACAACCTGTCAACATGAGGAGGGCACACAATACGCCTATACCCGTTCCAAGATGAAATCGGGACCGGATGCCCTTCATATGAGCCAGCGCCATATTCCTTCGACAAGACGCCATGGCAATAACAATACAGAGACCCAGATGTCTTCCTGCTTGACGGATGTTGGGGTGATTTTTTCTGCCTGCCATCCCGAAGCCAGGATCTGGGACTCGGGAAGAACGTTGAGGGTTTTGAAGAGTGTTTCTGGATTGAGGATGCCATAGCCGGTGTAAGGGTTTTTCTGAGGATGAACAATGGGGTCTGCGGCCATGAGGAGATGGGTATAAAGTTCGTCTTTGGTGAGCGTTGGGTGTGCGGACATCATGCGGGCAATGGTGCCTGTCATGATAGCCGCGCTTTGAGAGGTTCCTGATTTTGTTCCGTAGGTGTTGTTGGGCAAGGTGCTTAGAATATCCACGCCAAAGGCCACAAATTGGGTATGCTCGCCGTAGCTGGAAAAACTGGCCCATTCACCGGTACTACTGACAGCGCCAACCGAAATGACGCCTGGAATGCCGGCAGGAAATTCTAGACGTGAGGAACCGGAATTTCCCATAGCGGCCACAATGATAATGCCCTGTGACAAGGCGTCATCTATGGCATCGCGTAAGACGGTGTTTGCCAGGTAATAGCCCCAAGCACACACAATAATATCAACCTGTTTTTCAATGGCATATCGAATGGCCAGTGCGGCGTCCAATTGATTGCCGGCACCGGTGTCGGAGGTGAATCTAAGGTTGAGGAGCTGGACAGACGGGTGTAGGCCTGCAATCCCCGTTTTATTATGAACCCCTGCGCCGATAATTCCCGCAATATGGGTCCCATGTCCGGCGCCATCTTTGGGGTTTGGGCTGCCATCGCCTTTGTAGGCCCCATAAAAGTTGTATCCCCAAATATCATCGATAAGCCCGTTGCTATCATCGTCTATCCCGTTGGCCGATTCGGCGGTGTTTTTCCAGATATTTCCAAACAAATCTTCGTGCGCATAGTCAATGCCGGAATCAATCACAGCGACTTTTATGGAACGTTTGATGGGCATATGCAACATAAAGTTGAGCATGGTGTCGATCATTTGAGATTGGTATGTATACCGGGGATCGTTGGGGATGTCTGACGTGTCTGAAAAAAGGGTGAGGGGCTGTAATTTTTCTGCCCATTCGACGGTAGGTAGTGCCTGTAGTGTTGTCCTGGCCTGGTCTGCATTTTCCAATACTTGGATGACCATGAGCGCATCGGGTTCTTCTATGATTCCAGATAGGCTACGCTGCGCAGGCCTGGCCATGGGAATACTTCGCAATACCTGTGTTTGGTATTGGGCAAGTGTTTTACCCAATTGGTCCTGGGCGAGTATGCCAAAGCCTACTTGTCGACGGGTTTTGACAAGGAGAATCTGGGATTCTGCTTGGAGCGGTATGCCCATCAGTATCCCGATTAGGAAGAAAGCGTAAAAACGTGGCATCATGTGGTGGTGTGGAAAATTCTTATGTTGCTTAGTAGGGCCGCCAGTGACTGTTTTGTTTTGGGATGCGGATAGAACCGGAACAGGGACCCATAGTATCACTCTGGGTAGAGCTGCTTCAAACGCTTCAGAATAGCGTCGGATTTGTCATGATGCCCCATTTGGGAGTAGATAATAGCGGCATAGCGTAAAAGGGACTGATGGTAAGGATATTTTTGTAAGGCGTCCTCTGCAAGCGGCAATGCCGTTTTCCACTGGTTGTCCATCAATAAGAGTCTCATGGCATTGGCGTAGGCCAATTCATAGTGGCTACCCATGATGCTACGGCGATAATAGTCCAATGCCAGAGACCTATTGTTTTCGTGTTCTGCAATCACGCCCAAATTGTTGAGGGCGGTGCCATAGCCATTATTTCCTGGTGTTACCAAGACCGATTTTTGAAAGGATTTTTTAGCTTCTGAAAAATTTTGGTTCCGGTAATGAAGTACCCCCAAATTATTGTGTAATAAAAAACTCCTGGGTTCTATCTCAACATCATGACTATACAGACGCATGGGGTCTGTCCAGTCCAGATTTCGTATATAGGTAAGGCTCATGAGTGTGACCACCGCCACCCCAAAACAAGCGTGAACTAGCCATTTTGGGGTGTTGCGAAAGCGGTGAGAGAGGCCGGCCACAATAAGCGTTAAAGTGGCTATGAGCGAAAACGAAAACCAATGCTCACGAACGGTTGCCGTGAGGGGAATAACTTGTAAAACGGGCCCCAATCCAAAGCCAATCCAAGCCAGCAAGAAAAGATACATAGGGCTGCGTACCCATCGCCATAGTATGGCTAAAACAAGCATCAATAGGGGTAGGCCTATCCATAAATAGGGATTTAAAATATCCGTGACAACATGTAAATAGTCCATATGCAGGGGGTACGGCAAAAAAGTAAGACGAAAATAGGTCCAGAGAATATACGGAAGCGTGAGAACCCGTTCATAAAAAGACGCAAAGGAAATGGGGGATAAAGGCATGCTATGGGGGTCGCCCAAGGCCATGATGCGATAGCCAATATAGACCAAATTGCCGACAAGTGTTGGGAGTGCGGCGGTCCAATAGCGCCAGTTCTGAGGACCCTTTGGCAGCACAATCCATAACAGACTCATGACAAAAGGCAGTGCGATTGCGTTTTCTTTGGAGAGGATGGCGAGTAGGGTGCTGATCCAGACGAGCAGAATTGCCCATGTGCGGCCTTTGGAGGCGTGGACTACACCACAGAGTGCCAGGAGTGCGAATACTAGGAATAAAACATCGCCACGCCCAGAAATGTAGGTCACGACTTCGATGTTGAGTGGGTGCATGGCAAAGAGTAGGGTAATTGCCAAGCACGTATAGCGTGAGAACCCAGAGGGGGTAAGGGTCGACACATCGCCGACTGTTGGATAGGGCAATAAACGTAAGAAATAAAACAACAAGGCGCAGCTGAGTGCAAAGTAGAGCCAGCTCATGGTGTGGAACCCTGAGGCATCCAATCCAAAAAGCTGGTAATCCAAAATATAGCTTAAGGTTTGAATAGGTCTGAAAAAGTCTTGGGCAGAAGCGGCATGGCCAAAGGCCGATGCTTCAAAAATTTGGGGAATGTGTACGGGGGATCGGATGAGCGGGTTTCCGACTACCATCACCTCGTCGTCCCATACAAATGGCGCATTAAACGTGGGAAGATAGGCTATGAAAAGAAAAAAAAGACAAAAAAAGCCTGCAATAATCCCTTTTTGCGTCACGAAAAATCGCGGCATTTAGCCTGCCATTGGGGTGTTTTTAGAGGGACTGCCTGGTGGTAAAATCTCTACAATTTTTATCTCTGCAGGAGAAAAGGGCTGTCTCAATAAAATGGTGGACATGTCAACGATGGGCGATGATGACGCCTGAGACGTCGGGTCTGAGGATGTCTGACCCATGGGCGCGTAATAAAAGTTACGCTTTCCACCCCCAGAGAAATTGGAAGCCCCTTGGGTTCCACGTATTGATGACATTTAGGTATCTCCTTGCCGGGTGAGTAGATGACCGCCCTATTTTGTGAACCCATGCGGGAAAGAATCTTTTCCGCTAGCCTAACCACTAATGGGCTAGACAAACAATTATCGTACCAAAAACAAAATAATTGCAAACTATTTTTAAAAAAACATGTTCTGATCTGGAATTTTTGGATTTTTGTGTCTATGGTGCCTGCGTGTGTTTTGTTGCATGTTGTACAAAATTGCCTGTTTTTTATAGAGGAACGACGTAATTTGTTTAGACACCAGATAGGCTTGCATCACTGTAAAGTGTGACGTTTTTGTCGTATTCTGCAGCAGCGTCCTTTGAGAGTCCCCCTTCTTTTTTGGCTTTTCTGAGAAAGAAGGGGGACTCTAATCGCTTGCTGCTGCCTGGCGTCAGCCAGGCCCTCATCGCGTACCGATGACGGCTATACGGCGAAAGAGCTTCCGCAGGAACACGTCTTTTTGACATTGGGATTGCTGAAAACAAATCCAGAGCCTGTCAGTGCCTCTGTGTAATCCAAAATGGAGCCGGTCACAAAGAGGTAGCTACTTTTTTCGATGGCCACAGTGGCCCCTTCTTTAGAAAAGAGTTTATCGCCATTGTTTAGGGCTTCTTCCAAAGGTGCCATTTTCATGACATAGGACTTTCCTGAGCAGCCGTCTTTGACGACCGAAACGTGTAGGGCATAATTTTCAGAGTCGTTGTTGTCTGCTGCAATGAATTGTTTGATTTTTTGGGCTGCTAAATCAGAAATCGCAATCCCAAAAATAGGGGCTTCAAGTAGAACTGGCACTGTCTTTGTAGCCACAAATACCTTTTTAACGTCGCCGCAGTCACTCATGTTAATCTCCTTTAGAGCCGTTGGGGGCAGCGCCCCAAGAAACATTATTACGCAATTGTAATCTCTTTGCAAAGATACACATCTTGGATGGCATTCAGCAATGCAATGCCCTCTGTAATGGGTTTTTGGAAGGCTTTTCGTCCAGAAATGAGGCCCATACCGCCTGCACGTTTGTTAATAACGGCTGTTGCAATGGCGTCTTGGATGTCATTTTTCCCTGATGCCCCACCGGAGTTGATGAGACCCATTCGACCCATATAGGTGTTTGCAATTTGGTAACGGGTCAAATCAATAGGGTGATCAGACGATAGGTGGCTATAGACGTTGTCGTGGGTTTTTCCAAATTTAATGGCTTGAAATCCGCCGTTATTGGTGGGGAGTTTTTGTTTGATGATGTCTGCACCGATTGTGACACCCAAATGGTTGGCTTGGCCGGTTAAGTCAGCGGCTTCGTGATAGTCCTTGCCATCGACTTTGAAGGCGTTGTTTCTGAGGTAGCACCATAAAATAGTGGTCATTCCCAATTCGTGAGCGCGTTTGAAAGCCTTGCTCACCTCGATGATTTGGTGGTGGCTTTCTGGGGAGCCAAAATAAATGGTTGCACCAACCCCCACGCAGCCCATGTCGTGGGCTTGTTCGATTTGGGCAAACATAATTTGATCGAAGGCATTGGGGTAGCTGATCAATTCGTTGTGATTAAATTTCAAGATAAATGGAATTTTATGGGCATATTTGCGTGCGACGCTGCCCAGTACGCCCAAGGTCGAAGCCACCGCATTACAGCCCCCTTCGAGGGCAAGTTTGACAATGTTTTCTGAGTCAAAATAGATAGGATTGGGGGAAAAAGATGCGCCTGCGGAGTGCTCAATCCCTTGGTCAACAGGGAGAATAGAGACATAGCCAGTGTTGCCCAGGCGTCCATGTCCGAGCAATACTTGGAAGCTGCGCAATACACGAATATTACGGTCTGTGTGGGCGAAGATACGGTCTATCCAGTCGGAACCTGGTAAGTGTAGATTGGATTTGTCGATGGTGGTACATTTGTGAGAAAGCAGGCTATCTGCTTGATTTCCCAAAATGTCTGCAATTTGAGAATATTCGAGGATTTTTGTGAGGCTAGTTGTGGCCATAGTGAGGTCCTTTCCATAGGTAATCATTTTTAAAAAGTAGCCTGATTATACGCTAGCTGATGTGGGGGCGGTAGTCTTCATTTATAGGTGCCAATCCAAATACATTTTTCCAAAGTTGTTTCAAAAAAATGGGCCAAAGTGAGCTTGCCCCCTAACGGTGGACCAAAGTTCTAAAAAAAAGAGAACTAAAATTCGTCGTCGTCGTGGCTGTGGAACTGTGGGAAACTTGCTCTGAAGTTTTCCATATTTCCATAGCCTGTTCTATCTAATGATCAGCTCCTTTG
>CANNCG010000042.1 GCA_947502965.1 bacterium
ATACCTAGCACCCACGAGGGGATCTACAACATCCCCTTACACGATAGGATGTTCAAAACAGAAAAATGACGTTTTAGGCCTGAAAAATAGTCCCAAATCACCTTTTTGAATTTTTGTGCCTAATTCTTTCGTTTCGCGACAGCGCCAAATGGGATACTAAAGACGGGATAGGAAGAGCAGGATGAGCGGAGATGTTCACGTCCGGTTTCATGAGCGCCTCGAGGGGAAGTTCCTTGGGGAGACGCGACTTACTGCGCGTAAATGAGGGTTTTTCTGGCGAGTACTGACGCCGCATGGCGCATTTTGCGACAGCGCTCGCATGGCGACGGGTACGTACCAAATAAAATCGATGTTTTTCTTTGTGTTTTTCTGGGTAAAATACCCTTGCAACGCAAGGGACTAAAAACCAAGCCGAGCCTATTGTGGAAGCGGTACAGATTCATCATAAATTATCAATACATGAGATTCTGACTTCGTCCACGATATACTATTTACAATCCTCTACAAGAGGGAAGGAGCAATTATTATGCCGGATGTAAAGTTAGATATTGCGAGTGAACGTATAACCGCAGGGAAAGCAGCGGGGCAAGACTACACGACAGATCTAGAAGTTATACGTAATGTCCTAGACAATGATGATAAAACTGGAACAACTTTGGGGAGTATGGTTGAAGCCCAGTTGAGCATCACTGAAGCGGAAACCCGTTACCAAGTTAGGTCTGGTATTCCGAACAAGGTTTCCAAATCGGTAGGCGCAGCGGCTCAGGCGGTGAAGCAGGCAGCTGGTTAGTTTTTAGTTTCGTTGGTATGGGGGCTGGCATATTTGCCAGCCCTTGTTTTTAAATTCATTTATCTCTCTCGGACACCGAGAGAGATAAATGAATTTAAAAAGATTTGTTTAAAAGAGTTTCACCCTTTTGATCCCTTTTATTTGAGGCGGGATTAAAAAGGCGAAGCCCGTTTAATTCCTTTGTTTGATGCAGCGCAGCTTTGGCAAAAAGAGAAAGAGAGATGACCCATGGCAGACTCGTTTCAACAAATCGGTGGGGCAACGATAGGTATCGGTGTCTCAAATCAGATTAAGGTTCTCCAGGGCACATCGCAAATGTCTCATACCTATAGCTTTGAATTTGGAAATTATTTGGCACAGAAGAGTTTTTACGGTGAAATGAACCGCATTCAAAGTGCCTTGGTGGCAGAAGAACCTTTGCGTGTGGGCTCGCAGACGCTGGACTTTGACAAGGTGGGCGATCTTTTGGCTTGGCAGCAGTATTTGCAGGGTGTGGAGTCTGCGTGGAAAACCTTGTCGGCCTTGGGTGCGAAAGGTCTCAAAGTCCAAAACGCATCATTGTCGTCTCATAGATAACGGAGTAGCAGCATGGCAAATATCAGTGATAATGACCTTTCAGGACGTTCGCTTATTGCGATGGTTAACCGTACCAAAATTAGCACGATTTATGACTTTCCTTATGGGGAGTATCTCGCACAACGAACTTTTTTCGATGAGTTGAGTAGGGTTCAGTCTTCCTTGGTCAACAATGGAAAAGTGGAATTGGGGACAGGGGAAACAGCTAGTATTGATTCAACCGGGGGTCTTTTGGCGATTCAGATTTATATGGAAACCTTGGAAACACGCAAAGAATCTATGAGCGGGATGTCCAAATTGGGATTGTCAAACGAGAAGAAACTTTGGACCTTGCAGAACTAACACGATAGGAGTGGTCGCATGTTTGAAATGGAGCCCTATCGTGAGCAGGTAAAACCCAGTTTATTTCCGCCACGTCTGGATGTGCGGTCTGATAAAAACATTAACTTGGATCCAGACCAAGATCTGAATCCAAAAATGACAGCTTACGACAAGCTCTTTCAGTCGGTTCAAGAAAAAGTGGAGACATCCTTCTCGCAAAAACAAACCACGGCTAAACCAGGTGTAGGGGTATCTTCTGTGCCGGCAATGGATCCTGCATTGCAGCGTATCATGATCAATAGGAGCATCTCAAAAGTCTACGAGGGATTTGGCTTTTTGCCTCAGGATATTTTGGCGAAATCAGACATGACCCAAAATAAATTCAACTTTGAACGTGTTAAAGACCCTGACTATGTGTATTTGCCAGACTTTATCAAATCTCAGGCGTTGACGGACAAAGATAAGGCCAGTTTTGAAAAAGAGATTTTTGAAGAAGGCTTTTTCAAACTCATGGAAGATGTGCCGGGAGAAGACTACACCTCTCCGCACAACCTCAACCTCATGCACGGCATAGGCTCCAACCCGTTTAAGGCGGGTGACGAAGAAAACTATATGCGGTTTCAGAAGAGTCCGTTTTACAGTGCGCTCCATACAAACTCCATGTCTCCCCGTAATATTTTGCAAAATCTCGATCCTGAAATTTGGGAGACCATCAACGCAGGGGTCTCTGAAATTCTGGATACTGACTTTGCGGGGATGAATCTGGAACAAAAAATGAAACTCAAAAACCCCTTCGGGGCAGAACGCCCTGGACTCAAATGGGAAGATGTCCCAGATCCTTTTTCGGATAATAAAATCGATTCTTTTGATGTCTATGCCAATTTTCATTCCGTCGTTTCATCCGGAGTCTGGCAGCTTTGGGACGATACGGAGGTGTTTACTTTTGTGAACCGTCTTTGGGAAGCGCGCACCCGTTCTGACAATGTTTTGAGAGAAATATTGGGGAAAGCCTCTTCGTTTCCAGACATCCGTAAGGTGCCAGAGAAAGCGACCCCGACATGGGAAGCATCGGAAGAAGCGGTGGCGGCTACGAAAAACAGTATACCACAAACATTGGCACAAAAAGACATTGCGGCCAAACAGGCCCTTGCCCTGCAAGACTTTGATAAAACAGAAGCGGACGTCATTCAGAATATAGACAGATGGTGGGACCGTGTTGGTCGTGGGTTTGATGAAGCGACAGTGCTGCCATTTGGGTTGCTCGCCACCTTTGCACCATTGATGCAAACCATGATGGATTGGGGGAATTGGGGGGATCAGATTGCGAAGGCTACCGGGCAGTCCGATGCCTTGGGCTTCAAAGATAAAATGATCAATGGGTATCTCAATCAGACGTCCAATCAATATATTTTTAAGAAATTCAAAGGGGATGGGGTGGTGACATCCGAGATGCTGGTGGCGGATAGTACCAAAAATTCTCAGATTCTATGGTCTGAGTTGGTGGAAAAGGGCTATTTGGATGGACAGGGACGTGTGACGGATAAGGTGGATTCTAAAGATCCTGACTTTCCCCTCAATGTTAATTTGAGTGAAGGGGACAAAGACCGTGTGCGTGCGGTGTTGCGTCAGGCATCGGTGGGGTCCTTTAGTTTGGATGTACAAGATAAAATGATCGTCAATGGACGTCGTCGGCATGCCATTAAGGTCCCGTCTTCGGATGGTGCCTTGCGAACGCTTACGGATATTGTGGATTTGGTGAATAAGGGGGGTACGGTATATGACCGTATCAAAAACTCCCAATTGGCCTACAATTCCTTGTTTGATTTGCATGCGACGATGGTGGGCTTGTCTGCCAATGGGATGGTGTCCGGTGCTGCGTTGCTGGTCAAGGCGGGGAGCAATGTGTCTTTTACCTTGGCCAAAAAAGGGTCTTGGACCGAATGGAATGCGAAAAGTGGGCAGTGGGTAGAACAGCGTGGTCCCGTGTCTATGCAGTTTCATAATGAGACGGCATTGACGGAATTTAAGTCAAAAATTCGTGGCCTTCTGGCGCTTTTGGAACCGGTCGTGGGGACCTTTGGCCCAGATGCGGTGAAAGAAGGAGGTCTGTCTTTCAGAATGCTCATCGACAATTCGGGCTCTATGGACAGCCCAGAAATGATCACGGAGGGACATGAAAAATACCGCATGCAGATGGACTCTCTGTATGACAAAGACTTTTTCTATACAGAATCTTGGAAAAAAATTGGCAAACATTTGGAAAAAAAAGCCATCGGGGTGATTCGGGATGGCATGTTTGGCCGTGGTATCTCCAATAATATGTTGCGTCAGGCGCACACGCGTCAAAAAGATGACTATGATTCCAAGAAGGAAGAATACGAAGAACGCGAAATTGAGCGTATGGTGAAAGAGATACAGGACCGTTCGGGACGTATTCGTAGCGAAAAAGAGCAAGAACAAAAACGCCGTGAAGCCGCGAAACGTCTGGAAAACGAAGACAAAAAAGCGGCCGAAAAACGTCAGGCCGAAGAGTCGGCCAAACGGCGTAGACGTGCATAACCATGTCATCTCGTGAAATTCAGGCACAGGAATCCGATCAGGTTTCTCAGGTTTTAAATTCTGATTATTACAAAAAATTACAAAGCAGTCTCAAAGAGAAAATGCTGTTGCAAACAGTACAGTCGGACAAAGACCGTGATGGCCACAACATCGAAGACAGCACAAAAATAAAAGCCGTAGAAAGCTCTCTGAAGTCCAAGGACATCCATCAGCGGTTAAAATTTCAAGATGCAGTGAAGATCCAGTCGATGGTCTGGGAAAAAGACAGTGAGGGGGATTTCAAGCTCAAGGAAAATCCTGCTCCTGTATTTAGTGCGGTGGATATGCCGCATTCCCGACCGGACAAGTTGCGGGCGGTGGGGTACAAAATAGATTATTCGGATCGTCTCTCCACACTCAAACAATCGCTGATGCAAAATGTGGTGCAATCTCGGTCTGGGAACTTTTTTTTGTCGGCCTATGCCAAATTTAAAGTAGGGGTTTTGGTACAAATGTTGAGCGTCTTGGGGGTTGCGCCAGAAGAGCTGGGTCAATTGCAAAAGCAGGCCTTGGCGGATGCTATCCAAGAAAATATCGCGTTAATGGAAGAAAATATGTATACGTTAGCGTTGGCAAGGTTGGTACAAGGATCTTCTAGAAAAAAGTCAAAGAAGGCGATGGCGATGTTTCAGGAAGTGGAGACCCAGCTGGTGGCGCAAATGTCGCGTTTGGGGAGATCCGATTATTGGACAGAGCTGCGTTTGGCCGAAGAGCGCTTGCATCAGGACGAACGAATTTATGCCGAATTTAAAAAAGAACATCGTGATTTGTCCTATCAGCTGAATTATTATTTTGGGAAATCGAATGGGACATAGACAGCCATGACGACACCGGAACAAGGATCGGATGCACCGCCACTGACCCAACAAGAATTGGATGCGAAGCTCTTTAAGTTGCAACGTTACATGTCGCTTTTGGAAGGGAAAATCAGAAAGCGTGAATTGGAGATATTCCGGATTAAAAGCAAGGGACTGGTAGATAAGAAAGTATTGGACATGGGGATATCTCTCTTGGATCCAGGGCGTGGTAAAGGCGTACAATCGTAAAGGAGTTTTTCATGTATGGTCTAAATAGTCCGGAGCGTATCACAAGGCCCAATGCCGTCGACAATAAGATATTCGACAAAGATATCGCCGCGATGGTCCATTATGCGGTCGGCGACAACAAGGCGGAAAAAAACAAGACAGAAGACAACAAGACAAAAGACAACCGTAAAAAAATTGATGAGACCAAACCTACCGCATTGTCTTTGTTAGATGACAAAACCGAGGTTAAAGATCTTTTTGAGAACTTTAGCGAACGTGTGGCCAAATCTAAATTGTTAAAAGATGATATGCAGCAGCTAGGCCGTACCCAGTCAAAACTGTCTTCCGAGATGGAAAAACTCTATGAAGAAGAAAACCAAAGCATGGGCCGCGATGAAGTGGTGTTGCAGGTGTTGCAGGCGTCTCAGTATGTCCAACAAATGAAGTCGGAGGAGCGTCAAACCCGAGAGCGTGTTGTGGATATCGGTGTGCGTGATACGGCACTGCCAGAAGATGCCGATCCACTGCAACAGCAGCAAGTACAGCAAAAACAGGTGGAAAAAGCGCAGCAGCAATCGCGTGTGGTCCAAGATCAACAGACCCAAGTACGCCCGCAACAAGAGATGGTCAAGCAGTATGTGATGGCCTTTGCCGAAACGCTGATCAGACCGGATCAGAGCCAAAAAAAACAGGCGGCCAGGGATGTGAGGGACCGGTTGCTGTCATCAGGCTATTCCCCCAAGCAGCTGATGGGTGTTGAGCAAAATGTCCAAAACATGATTCGTCAGGATTTGCGCAAGCGGATCAAGGACGGCTTTGTCCAGTTTGCCTTGTCTTATTCAGAGAAGGTGTCTCCAGAATTGGTCAAAATACACAAACAGTTCGACGCGCTAGAAAAGATGGGGTTTGAGACTGGAGTGTTGTCCAAAGAGGGGTTTCCTTCGCCAAAAGATGTGAAGGATGAGGCCAAATCTGAGCTCAGAGCGGTGGTCTCTGATGAGCTGGACCGTGAGCTAATGGAAACCAAACTCAAGGGTGGGGATATCAAAGAATTGGTGAACGCGTTTAATAAATTTAATGAACTGGCTACCGTTGTCAAATTTGATGCAAATACCTACGTGAAAGGCTTTCAGACCAAACTCGAAGATTTGGGCTTGCACTACTTTGAAGCCCCTATGCCCAATACCTCCGCGATGGATACGGATGCCGGCGGGGGGCGTCAGCAGCAAAATCCAGAAGATCAGCTGAGTGTAGAGGGGGTAGAGTCTCTGGAAGACAAATTGCGTATGTTGTTTATGCGAAAACACACGAAGACGGATTTTGTGGGAAGTATTGAAAACAAGATTCAGCTCATGAAAGCCCAAGGAAAGCTCAAAAAAGCAGGGTTGTTGACAGAGGCGCTCTTGGCCAGGCTACAAGAAGAGGGCACCGCCTTGGCCAAAACAAAGTTTGGCGCATTGCTAGGGGAATCCTTGGAAGAAAAAGCGTCCTTGTCCGTGCTGGCGGGACCGGCCTATGACCTCATGAAGAAAAAAATGAAAACAGCCATGCGTGGGCTGAAACGTTTGGGTGGGAGCCTCAGTAAAGAAGAATTGATCACGATGCGGGATGCTATCAATCGCCATATGTTTTCTGTGGTCAAAGAAGAGTTTCTCAAAATAGAGGCGTTTTTGGGCAGCAACCCGGCGGATCTCCGGTTGACCAAACACAGAGATGTGTTGTTGGGCCATCTCAATCGATTGAAATCCGAATCCCAAATTCGGGAAGAAATTCGACCTCAAATTTTGCAGAATTTGCAGGTGGCGGAATCTTCTGTGGTGGAGGCGGCATAGGGTTTTGAGCTTGCCCCCAAAAAGTGGACCAGTAGAATAGATAGACTCTGGAGGACAGAAATATGGGAAAGAAACAGAAAAGTTAGAGTGCGGATATAAAGGCGCGAGTGGCGCTAGAAGCAATGAGAAGTCAAAAAACGGTTTCCCAGATAGCCAGCGAGTATCAGGTACATCCGACGCAGGTAAACCAGTGGAAGAAGCAGGCGATGGAGACAATACGATCTGGATTTAGCAGCGGGAAAGACAAGTCTGTGAGCGATGAGAAAAAAGTCGATAATTTGTATCGGCAAATAGGGAAGCTGCAGGTAGAAAACGATTTTTTAAAACAAGCTGTGTGCCCGGGCACAGCATCGTAGAAATACAATCAAAAGTAGACAAGAATCATCCAGAATTGAGGGTGAGACAGCCATGTGAGCTCCTAGGGATCTCACGCTCAGGATATTACAAACCACCGGCGTGTGAGATGAACGAAACATACAAACAGATTGTGTTGGAGAAATACACAGAATGTCCCTACTACGGACGCCCCAAATTGACCGCCCATTTGCGGCAAATGGGACATCACGTCAATCCAAAACGGCGCTGTCGCGAAACGAAAGAATTAGGCACAAAAATTCAAAAAGGTGATTGGGGACTATTTTTCAGGCCTAAAACGTCATTTTTCTGTTTTGAACATCCTATCGTGTAAGGGGATGTTGTAGATCCCCTCGTGGGCGCTAGGTATAGT
>CANNCG010000043.1 GCA_947502965.1 bacterium
TCGTTCTCGGCCCGGTCGCGCCTACCCTAGGCGCATAAAACGTAGGCCCCATAGAAAGTTTTCTTATCATTAAACTAGTGCCATTACTTGTCAAGGGGTCTCGATATTCCTGTTTTTTAGAAAAAAAAGGGGGAGGGCTAGATAGTTACCAAATATTTAATGTCGATAGTCGCCATCATCAAGTAATCATTGATGCTCTCGTGTAAGGTTAGACGATACGTGTAGATATGGGGAACCGACACATGAATGAGGGTTCTAGAGAGATTGATTTTTTCGATTTTACCGGTTTCAAAATAATCATTTGAAAAGTCACGATGCAAACGATTGATTTCACTGACAAGCTGTTTGACTGGGGTGGTTTTATCCATCATAGGTTGCCATTATCCGCCAGTTTGTCACCTTTGTCATTCTGCCTCATCGCCCAGGTTTCTCCCCCCATACACGCCACCAACCGCCAATCCCCTACCACGGTGCGTACCAAATCTTTGGCGTAGGCCACGGTCCCCAGTGCTGCTGCAATGTCCCGTACCACACTACGGATATAGGTCCCTTTGCCACATGCGATGTCCAGGGTCACAACGGGGTACGCGCCTGGGACAAAGTCCAGCATCTCAATGCCATACACCTGCACCACAGCGGCTTGTGGCAGCACGGCTTCACCCGCACGGGCCCGCTCATAGTTGCGCTTGCCATCCACTTTTTTGGCAGAAAATATGGGTGGAATCTGAGACAGTTCCCCCACAAAAAGGGGTAAAACCGCCGCCACCTGCGCGGCCGTGATCCCCAGGCCTACCTCTCCCGGGTCTTGGCGCAGGACCTGCCCATCCCTGTCGAGTGTATCCGTTTCGATACCCATCACCATGCGCACCACATAGGATTTCGGAAGTCCCTGGATCAGCGACAATTGTCGTGTGTAGGTACGTCCAAGGGCCACCACCAATATTCCCGTCGCAAAAGGATCCAGCGTCCCGGCATGCCCCACACGGGCCACCCCCGTCTGTTTGCGAATACGGGCCACCACCCCAAAAGAAGTGATCGCCGATGGTTTATCGATGAGTAGCAGCCCTTCGGAAAGATGGGGGAAGGCCTGATGGGACTGCGCCATGACCTGTGACAAGGCCACGAAATCCGGGGTCTCGCTCAAAGGGCAGCTTCCAAGGCGCTCAGCACACGTAGCCGTGCGTCCGACAAGGACATATCACGCAACGTAATACCCGCAGCCTTGACATGTCCCCCACCACCAAACTGAGCAGCAAACACAGACACGTTAAAATCTCCTTTGGAGCGCAAGCTCACTTTGATCCCATCTGACTCTGTTTCTCGAAAAGAAAGGGCCACAGAGGTTCCCTCCATATCCCGTATCAAATCAACCGATTTGATCTCAGGCTCTGCCATTTCCCGTGGAATGTCGATCCACACATATCCCAAAGGCGACACCGCCATATGGGTGAGCACATAGCGCATAAAGGTGTAGGTGGCCGCCGATTTATTTTCAAAAAAGTGATGGCGGATGAGTCCCAAATCGGCCCCCATCGCCACCAAATCCCCTGCCGCGTGAAAGGTATCTGCGGTCACATTGTCATGCAGAAATCGGCCCGTATCAAAGCAGATCCCCGCGTACAAGCATGTCGCAAGTGCCGCCAAATCCGCTTTGGAAACAGGCTTTTTCGGAGGTATCCTCGCACCAGAAACGTGGACAAAAGTCCAAAAAACCAACTCCGATGTCGATGACATAATAGGCGCCAAATTGTGATGTCCAAATTGGGAATTGTCGGGATGGTGGTCCAGATTGACGAGGACACGGTCTTGGATAGCCGCTTGTAGCTGCGCTACCTCTCGCACCCGATTGAGATTTGAGGCATCCAAGACCCACACATGGTCATACCCTGCCAGGTCCGGCAGGACCTGTACAATACCCGCTGCACCAGGTAATACCCCACAATCCCGGGGAAGCGGATCTGCCAACCACACTGTGGCTGGCACCCCCAAGATACGACACAAATGCCACAAGCCCAAGGTCGACCCAACGGCATCAAGGTCAGGATCTCGGTGCGCCGTAATGAGTATCCCTTTTGCAGAAGAAAGCAGCTCTGCAAAAAAATTAGCTTGTAATATCATCCTGGATAATCGCGTTGATCCGCACCACCATATCCGAGGACTTGGCCAAGCTATCATCATAGAGAAAGTTGAAATTGGGCACCGTATGGGTACGCATGACCCGACCCACTTCCCCTTTGATAAACCCTGCCGCCTGATTCAGGTATTTTCTGGTTTTTTGACGGTCTACATCAGAACCAAATTGGCTATAAAAAACGGTCACTGTCGTAAAATCAGGGGCCAACTTGACACGGGTAATACTCACAAAACCCAAATTGGCATGGGGCATACGCCGTATCAAAACGTCCGAAACTTCACGTTTGATGAGGGACTCCAGACGGTCTATACGCGACACTTAGCGTTTTTTCTCCTGCATCACATACGCCTGAATCTGATCCCCTGACTCCAAACGGTCAAATCCATCGACAACGATACCGCATTCAAAGCCCGTTGCGACTTCTTTGACATCTTCCTGAAAGCGTTTGAGAGATCCCAATTTACCTTCAAACAACATCTCTTTTTTGCGCCATACCCGCACCAAGGCTTGCCGTTGCAATTTCCCAGAGAGCACATAGCTACCAGCAATCGTGCCTATTTTAGAAAAAGAAAACAATTGACGCACTTCAGCACGACCAAACTCCACTTCCTCAAACTCAGGTTTGAGCAATCCCTGAACCGCACGGTGTAAATCATCCAAAACCTTATAGATAATATTATAAAGTTTAATCTCAACGACTTCAGAATCTGCCAATTTTTGAGCTTCCAGATTGACCGTCACCCCAAATCCAATAATAATGGCAGACGAGGCCTTGGCCAACATCACATCATTTTCCGTCACGGGCCCAGTACCCGCATGAATGAGTCCCAAACTTACATCTCTGGCCTCGATTTGTTGGATAGCGGCCGTCAATGCTTCCAAAGACCCATTCACATCCGCCTTCACAATCAAATTCAAGCGGGTATGGCGCCCTTCTGAACGCACATCCGCGAAGCCATCCATCGATACAGGACGAAATCCCGAAGTCCCCGTGTCTTCCAAAAGACGTAATTCTGCTACGTCACGGGTTTCACGCTCTGTCGACTTGACCTCTAGAATGCTCCCTGGGGCAGGCACATCGGCAATCCCCATGACCTCCACCGGCATCCCAGGTTCTGCTTTGTCTACTTTTTGGCCGAGATCGTTGAGGAGTGCACGCACTTTCCCTAACCCAGAGTTAATGACAAAAAAGTCGCCCACACGTAGGGTGCCTGTTTTCACCAACACCGTGGCCACAGGCCCTTTTTTACGTGACAAGCGGGATTCAATGACCACCGCTTTGGCCGGGCCATCATGGTTGGCACGCAGTTCCTGCATTTCCGCCACCAACAAAATCATATCCAAAAGCTCAGGAATCCCGTTGAGCGTTTTGGCAGAGACGGGCACAATAATGGTTTTACCACCCCAGTCCTCTGATACAAGGTCATGTTCACTGAGCTGCTGTTTGACCTTTTCAGGATCGGCATCGGGCTTATCCATTTTGTTGATCGCTACGATAATGGGAACACCGGCTGCTTTGGCATGATGAATCGCCTCTACCGTTTGGGGCTTGATCCCCTCATCTGCAGCCACTACCAAAATGGTGATATCCGTGACCTGGGCGCCACGGGCACGCAAGGCTGTAAAGGCTGCGTGGCCTGGCGTATCTAAGAATGTGATTTTTTTGCCGTGGGTGGAAACCTGGTAGGCGCCAATATGCTGGGTAATGCCGCCCGCTTCACCAGACACAATATTGGACTTGCGAATGGTATCCAAAAGCAATGTCTTCCCATGGTCAACGTGTCCCATGATCGTGACGACAGGGGGTCTTTCCAAGAGATTGTCTGAATGATGGTCCAGCTCAGAGGCTTCGATCTTCTCCAAACTTTCTCGGAGATCCTGCCTGATTACTTTTTCACGCCCTGTAATTTCCAGAACGATATTCAGCTTTGTTGCAATCTCTGCAGCCGATTGCGGGTCAATTTCAGAATTCAGGTTCAACAATAAGCCTTTTTCCAAAACAGCCTTCATAATACGGGGAAGCGCCACATCCAGCTTGATAGCCAACTCTTTCAGGGAAACAGACTTGTCCTCGATCTGAACAATTTTCGGAGGCATGATTTGATCCGCGTCACTGGCCACATCTTTGCCGTCATTGAGGATAAGTTCTTTGACCTGATTGATCACCGTTTGATCCAAGCGCAGAGAGGTTGACACCCCTCTCACATTGAGATCACGCAGTATATTGATAATATCTTTGGGACTTTTCCCCAAGCTTCGAGCTAATTCACTTACTTTCAATTTATATGTTCTCTTTTATGGTATTTACCTGTTCGGTGGTCAAAACACTACGCGCACTCTCAATTTCAATGCCAAAGGTCAAGGCTTTTTCGATCATATCCTGGGTCTTCATCTTCAGTATTTTGGCCAGTTCTGAGGCTTTGAGCTGATGGTCTTCGCCCACCTCGACATCATTCACATCTGGCACCACGAACGGCTGATCTTCGGACTTTTCTTTGTCTTTGCCCGGTTTGATCCGGTCCACGATAGACAGCGACTGGTCTTTGATTGTGTCTGCTTTTTGGTGATAGTCTTCTTCGCTCAAAATATCCAAACGCCACCCGGTCAATCGCACGGCCAGCTTAACATTAACACCCGCTTTGCCTATTGCAAGCGAGAGCTGATCTGCAGCCACGACAACCGTGGCCATACGCTGAGATTCATCGGTGATAATCACCTGAGCAATTTTTGCAGGTTTTAAGGCATTGGCAATAAAAACCCGTGGGTTCTCACTCCACTCCAACACATCTATCTTTTCGTAACCCAGCTCCTTGATCACAGACTGAATACGTCCACCCATATGCCCCACACAGGTCCCCACAGCACCCACCGACGCGTTGTGGCTACGTACGGCTACCTTTGCCCTACGCCCAGGATCACGAGAAACCCCCACGATCTCAATAATGCCATCATTGATTTCAGGAATTTCTAGTTCAAACAAGCGTCGAAGAAAGCCCGAATCTGAACGTGAGATATGGATAACCGTCCCACGAACGCCTTTTTCTACTTCGGAAATATACACCCTGATTTTTTCTTTTGCCGTAAAGCGCTCCCCAGGAATCTGATCCTTGGGATACAAAATGGCTTCGGCACGGCCCAGGTTCACCAAATAATTTTTATTCTCTACACGCTGTACAGACCCGACCAAAATCTCACCCACACGGTCTTTATATTCCGCATAAATGACATTTTTTTCCGCTTCGCGAATACGTTGAACGATCACCTGTTTGGCCGTTTGTGCGGCAATACGCCCGAAATCTTTTGGGGTGACATCAAATTTCAAGTCCTGCCCCATTTCTGCGTTGGGATGCATTTTTTGTGCATTTTCCAGGCTAATTTCGAGATAGTCATCATAGACGTTTGTCACGACCGTCTTGATTTGATAAATCGTGGCTTCACCCGTATCTCTGTCTAAAACGGCCTCTAAAACGGCATCTTCATCAAACTTTTTACGACAAGCGGCTACCAAAGCCTGCTCAATAGCCTCTGCCAATATTTCACGTGACACGCCGCGCTCAGACTCAATCTGTGCTACAACCTGACTAAAATTGTCTATCAAAATCATGAAAAACCTCGCCTCACACCCTATTACGGATACCTGATAATACACCCGGTCCAAATACCTCGCAAAAAATAAAAAAAAAGCGGACTTGGCCGCTTTTAAACCCGATATTGGCAAGACCAAAGTAGGGTTGAATCGTAACAAAATATCACCCCTTGCGACAAGCGACGTTTTTAGGCGCTATCCGGAAAATACGCCATAAGGCGTCAGTACCCACCAGAAAAATCCTCACTTACGCGCAGTAAGCTCCGGTTTTTCTGACTCATAATCCTTGCCTGACCTAATGTTGCGATAGCGCCTTTTACTCTGGGATGGGTATAGGCCGAATCACGTATTCCAACACCACTACAGAAAACCATTTCCGAAACAGGTCATAGGGTTTATGTGCTGGCCACAACTCAGGGTCAATCTGCCACAGCGCCAATTCCATCTCCAAAAAGCGCAGGCATCTGTCTTCCAAGAAGCTGTCTACTTCTTCGGTATCTATCCCCTCTTCAATGACATAGAGGTGACCTTCTTCGCGTGACTTTTCTTTCACAATCTCCACGATGTCTTCTTCGAACTCGCCCCCTTTGTGCACAGATTTCACCCACTGTATAAAGGGGAAATTGGGTTTGATCAACAATGCTGTAGCCGTCGTGAGTTCCATCAATATTCCTTCGTGGCACAACCACATTCCAACGCATGTATGCCAAATTTTGCTATCCTCGCAAGGAGAGGGTATTATGGGCTCTCTTTATTGACAAGCTAGGCAATCGGAGACAACCCCACAAGATTCTCAAAGAAAGGATACGCCACCCATGCGAAACCATATACAATTTCAGACCCCTGTCTTGGACTATGGCTCAAACGATGGCCATGTCGCTTCTCGTATTTTCAAAAACTGCGCCGACACAGAGATCTACATCGCAGATATCCAAAACAACATCAGCCCCACGTTGAAGAACAGGCCATGGCCATTTCTGACCATCAACAAAGAAACATCCCGCATCGAAAGTCCCCAGAATTTTTTGGAAGCGCCACATGCATCCACGTCCTAGAGCATGTGCCAAATCCTGACAATGTGATTCAGGAAATCTATCGGGTACTCCAAGCTGGCGGCACCTTTTATCTGGAAACCCCCAACCCACGATCGCTATACATGCCCAGAATGAGCCGAAAATCAACCTGGAATTTCTATGACGACCCCACCCATATACGCCCCTACTCCGCCAGCGCATTGGCACGCCTCTGCGAGGCAAATGGATTTGTCATCAAAAAAGCCGGCATCTATCGCCGTTGGCGCTACGCCCTTGCCACTAGCGCCACTCATCAGCATGTTCATGCGGGACTGGCGTCCTTTTCATTATGCCATGATCCATGCGATGGGCTGGAGCAGCTACTGTCTTTGCGAAAAACCAATCTAAAAAGGCGCTGTCTCAAAATGTGACATGCGGCGTCAGTACTCACTAGAAAAATCCTCATTTAAGCTCAGTAACCGCCGATTTTTCTAGCTCGAGATCCTTGCCTGACACATTTTGCGACAGCGCCAAAAACAAAAGACAGGCGAATGCCTGTCTTTTGTTTCCCCTAATACCCCTCATGGCGCTGTCGCGAAACGAAAGAATTAGGCACAAAAATCAAGAAAGGGAATTTGGGACTATTTTTTAGGCCTAAAACGTCATTTTTCTGTTTTGAACATCCTATCGTGTAACGGGATGTTGTAGATCCCCTCGTGGGTGCTAGGTATAGTTGGATGCAGCGGTGGTAGTCGGTTTTTTTTTTGCAAAATAAAAATCACTAAAAAGACAAGTTCGGCATGTTTTTCAAGCTCAAACTTTGGCAAAATAGAGAGATGAAATTAGCAAGGAGTGAACAAATAGCTTTTTACGATTATGACCTTACAGAACCAGTAAAAGGGAAGCACGAATTTTCTAAAATCGAAGAGGTGGTAGGCTTTTCTGGGTTGGTGTATCGGTTTAAGGATTTGGCGAATAGCGTGGGTAGACAAGGCTATGGGGTGGAAGTTGGCATCAAGGCCCTGTATCTGCAATTTCACTATGATTTGTAAGATAGAGAATTGGAAGAACGTCTTCGATTTGAACTTGCTTTCAAAT
>CANNCG010000044.1 GCA_947502965.1 bacterium
GTGGTTACAAAAAAGCACATGCGCTTGCAATGGCCTCAGCACTGGTTTTTTCAGGAATCTTTTTGGTCTCCTATGTGATCTACCATCATTTTCAGGGAGACACTTTTTTCACAGGACCAGGCCTCATACGCACGATTTATTTCTTCATCTTGATTTCACACATTATCCTCACCGCAGTGGCCTTGCCCATGATTTTTGCGACCGTCGGACTGGCACTAACCAAGAAATTTGAGGCCCATCGCAAACTGGCGAAGTGGACCTACCCATTGTGGCTCTATGTGTCTGTAACTGGCGTTTTAATTTACATTTTGTTGAATTTTTGAGTCCCGCGTTCAAGTTCTATACCCGTTCCAAAATAAAATCTGGATTTCAAATCGCGGCGGGAGCCTATTCGGTTTCATTTTGGGATGGGTATATCAAGGACCACCGCCTTCACCGCATCAAAGACCCCATCGGGATCTTGCACTTGCACCCAATGGCCGGTTGCCAACCACAGCACCCGATGGTTTGGAAAGACGCGCTGAAAGGCTGCAACCGACGCCATCGTCATATATTCAGAGTGTTCTCCTGCAAGAAGGGTCGTCGGCACCAGGCTTTCTGACATCTCTGGGGCCGCAAGTATCTCAGGATACCGGGCATATAACGCCGCAACATCAAAGGCCCAAACGAAGCCCCCTTCCTGTTGTAAAAGCGCCTGTTTGAGAAAAAATCCCCGTTGCATAGGATCCGGGATATAGGGTTTCAGATGGGTGTCCAGCAGGATCCGTGTGGCCAACGTCATATCCGCTGTTTGCAATCCCTCAAACACACGCAAATGCGATGGGGCATAGCGCACAGGGCAGATGTCGAGCACCATCAGATGGGCAATCATCTCTGGAAAGCGTGCGGATAGTTGCATCCCCACTTTGCCACCCATCGAATGTCCCAGCAAAAAAACACGTGATATCCCATGTTCTTGTAACCAGGCGTGCACGGTCTCTGCCATGCCCTGATAAAAAGGGGTTACATCTGAAATAACACATCCTTTTGAGCGGCCATGAAACGGAAGATTTAGGACATAGACCGTTGTAAAGGCTGAAAAACGTAGCGCCAAGCGTTGCCAATTTTCAGAAACGCCAAAGAGGCCAGGCAGGATTACAAGCGGTGGCCGTTTTGCCTCACTTGGTAGGCAAAGCAAAGAGGGATACTCCTCATAAGACAACATCTGGTTTTTTCTTCGGAAGCGCGATGACGAAGCATGCCCCTTTGCCATATTCGCTTTCTACCCGTACCGTGCCATGGTGCAAGGAGACCAACTCTTTGACGATAGACAGGCCCAGGCCGACCCCCTCAAAACGACGGGTGGTTGTAAAATCAACTTGTCTAAATTTATCAAAAACAATCTCTTTGTCCTCATCACAAAGACCAATACCCGTATCTTGAACCCCAATTTCAACCGAATCCCCCAAGTCTTGGAGATACAAGGTCACAAACCCTGCGTGGGTAAATTTAATGGCATTGGAGACCAAATTTACCATAATCTGCCGCAAACGGGCTGTGTCCGCATCCACCACGAGTTCGCCTGTGACAGGCGGCGTAATCCCCAGTGAAAGGGCCTTTCCGGTAGCCAATGGGTGGAAAGCCGCAACAATACTTTTGAGCAATTCATACAAGGGAGTGGGAGAATAAATCAGAGTGGTTCTGCCCGCACTAATCCGTGAAAGTTCCAATAAATCATCGATGAGGTTTTTGAGCCTATTTGATTCTTGGTACACGATATCCAAAGCAACGCGTTGGTCTTTGGAAATAGCGCCTATTTGAGACTTTAATAACAATTCTACAAACCCCATCACCGAAGTAAGTGGTGTACGTAATTCATGGGTCACTGTCCGTAGAAAAGCATCTCGCAGCGACTCCAACTCGCGCTCATGACTCACATCTCTCAGGATGACCACCCACCCCTGGGGATGCTGTTGCGACGACCGTAAACCACTGCCAATAATATGAAAGGTACGAGTTTTTCCATCAAAACGGGCCATGACCGCTTGCGTCGTAATGTGACTTTGGGTGTTAAATACACGCATAAACGCATCGCGTAAGGAGTCTGGCATTTTTTGGTCTAAAATATGACTGTGAATATAGGGCTTGAAAGAGACGTTGAGTAAATGTTCTGCAGTGGGGTTCATCATCACCAAACGAACGTCTGAATCAACGACCATCACACCCTCTGGTAAGCTGACAATAATGGATTCCAGATAGTTACGTTCTTTCATAATCATGGTCGACGCCTCTTTGAGTCGTAATGTCATCGCATGAATACAGGCCGCCAAATCCCCCAGCTCATCATCTCGGTCCAACAAAAACATGGCAACATCATCCCCCAGATGTACCAATCGGGCCGTTCTCGCCAAAATCTCCACATCGTCTGTAATCCGTCGAATCACAAAGGTATACCCCCAGACAACCCCCGCATTCACCAAAATCAAGAGCAGCAAGACACCCAAGATGACCTGCCATAAAGCATTGGAGTTTGGGACCCGCCCGGCCATCAGCATATAGAGCACAGCCCCTAAAAAGGCCCCAAGCCCCATGAGACAGACAATCCAAATAAAGGGCTTAAGAAGTTGGGCCCGAATACTGTTTTTTTTTAGTGACATTGCCTAGAGAGTGTATACAGGGCAATTCCAGCCGCCACAGAGACATTCAAAGAGTCCACATGGCCCACCATCGGAATGTAATAGGCGCCATCCAAAAGTTTGCCTATGCGGTCAGAGAGTCCACGCTCTTCATTGCCCACCACGATGACCAAGGGGAAATGCGGAGTCGCTTTTCCCAAATCTTCCCCATTGTTCATGGAGGTACCATAGACCCAGTACCCACTGTCTTTTAAGGTTGTCATGGCATTCCCCAGATTCGTCACCCGACACAAATTGAGGTGATGATAAGCACCCGAAGAGGCTTTTATGACCCCTGGCGTCACCGGGGCACTTCTGTCTTTGGGAAACACCACCCAGGTCACCCCAAAGGCATCACATGTCCGTAAAATAGCCCCGAAATTATAAGGATCTTGCAAATGATCTGTGGCCAAAACAATCTTTGGCGCAGCGACCTTCAGTTCTGCCAAGGTCTTGAAGGAGACAGGATCCAAAACAGCACAAATACCCTGAGTATTTTCTTCTCCCGCCAAAGATTCGAGGTGCTCTGGGGTTACCACTTGCACAGGTATCTCAGCTTCTTTGGCCATTTTTAGGAGTTGCTGAATATCCCCTTGGCGTTGCTGAACCTGGCCAACATAAATAATTTTAATAGAGGTTTCGGCCTTTAAAGCCTCCATGATAGAACGTTTACCTTTGATTACATTACGGGTCTTCATACGTGTCCTTTCAGACTGCTACAGGAAAAGAAATAAAAGGGTGTGGGTGATAATGATCCAAAACAATATCTCCGAAAGTCAAATCAAAAAAAGGTTTATTTGCAATCGTCACCTGTGGCAATGCGCATGGCATGCGTACTAATTGTTTTTCCAAACCCGTCAAATGGTCCAAATAAATATGCGCATCGCCAAAAGTATGTACATAATAACGGGGCTGCAACCTACATTCCTGGGCCACCATCATGAGGAGCAAGGCATAGCTCGCAATATTAAAGGGAACGCCCACCGCAATATCCGCAGACCGCTGATACAACTGACAATCCAGATACCCGTTGACCACATAAAACTGAAAAAAAGCATGACATGGCGGCAGTGCCATTTCGTCCATGTTCCCAGGATTCCACGCGCTTACGATATGCCGACGACTGTCAGGGTTTTTTTGAATCCCTTCGATCAACGACGCAAGCTGGTCAATATGGGCCAAGCAGTAGGTCCCTGCAGCCTCCGGTAAGGGCACTGCTTTTTCCCAATACCGCCACTGATAGCCATAGATTTTACCGACATGCCCCGTTTCATCTGACCACGCATCCCAGATTTTGCATTCTGGCTTGAGTCCGTCATAGGTATTTTGTGCCCCTTTGATAAACCAGAGAAGTTCCCTGACTACATTGTCAAACACCACTTTTTTCGTCGTCAATAAGGGAAATCCGTCTCTCAAATCCAGACGGTACTGATAGCCAAACACGGACAGCGTTCCCGTACCTGTCCGATCAGACTTTTTTTCGCCATTTGCGAGAACATGACGAACCAAATCAAGATAGGCCTTCATCGGTTTTGAATATCTTCTAAAATTAAGGTCCGCACCAAATCTGGTTTCGCTCGCCCTTTGGTTTCTTTCATTACCTGACCGATAAGAAAGTCTGCCGCATTGCGCTTGCCTGATTTTACTTTTTCAATCACATCGGGGTGTTGGTCAATGATCGCGGCAATGAGTGGACGTAAAGCATCCCCATCTGAAATCTGAGTTGCCCCACTTTCTTTCACAATGGATTCGGGATCTTTTCCTGTCATCATTGCTGGCAACATTTCTTTGGCCATTTTCCCAGACAATGTGCCTTTTTCTATCATCTGCACCAGACTGGTTAATGCCGCTGGCGCAACCGGCGAATCTGAAAAAGAAATTTTCTTGTCTCTCAAAATCGCCTGAAAATCCCCCACTACCCATTTGGCCACAGCGGTTGGAGAGACTCCATCGACACAGCAAGCGTCAAAAAAACAAGCCATCTCTGGATCATCTAACAAGACCTGAATCTCAAATTCAGACAATCCTTCGGTTTTATACTTCAGTAACACAGCGTCTGGGTGAAGCTTCATTGAGGCTTTGATCTCTGCAATCCAGGCAGACGATACGTGAAGTGGAAATAAATCTGGCTCCGGAAAGTACCGATAATCATGTGCATCCGCTTTGCTGCGAAGACTCTTGGTTGTCTGCGTGAAATCGTCATAGTGGCGGGTTTCTTGGATTACCGTACTACCAGAGAGAATCAGGGCAGTCTGCCTGGCCACTTCGCTCTCAATGGCCCGTTCCAAACTGCGAAAAGAGTTCACATTTTTGATTTCTGTACGTGTCCCAAATTTTTCGGTACCCACAGGGCGAATGGAGACATTGGCATCCGCACGCAAACTCCCCTCTTCCATATTGCCATCACAAACACCCAAAAACATCAAAATACGTCGCAAGTTTTCCACGTAAACACGGGCCTCTTGGGCACTGCGAATATCGGGTTCTGAAACAATTTCAATTAAGGGCGTGCATGCCCGGTTCAAATCCACCAAAGAACCTGTAGACCCAGAAATGGCCTCCGCACCTTGGTGCACCAATTTCCCCGCGTCTTCTTCCATATGAATGCGGGTGATACCAATGCGTTTGGACACACCCTCTACGGTAATATCCAAATGCCCATGCTCGCAAATCGGCAAATCATACTGGCTTATCTGATAGCCTTTGGGAAGGTCAGGATAAAAATAATTTTTACGTGAAAACACGGAAGTTTCCCGAATTTGGCAATGCAACCCCAAACCTGCTGTGACCGCAAAAATTACGGCTTGTTTGTTCAACACAGGCAAGGCCCCTGGCAATCCCAAACATACCGGACAGACGTTGCTATTGGGGCCTGTTCCAAATTGGTTTGGACACCCACAAAACAACTTGGTGTTGGTGCGCAATTGCGCATGGACTTCGATACCAATCACGGTCTCAAATACAGTATTCATGCCACACTCCCTATTGCGGGAACACGGGTATGATAATCGGTCCCCAATTGAAACTGATGCCCCAGACCCATGACCGTATTCTCATCCCAGGCGCGCCCAATAATCTGCATCCCCACCGGCAATCCATCTGAAAAACCACAGGGCAAAGAAAGCGCAGGCAATCCCGCCATATTCACGGGAATGGTCGCAATATCCGCCAAATACATGGCCAGAGGATCCTGGGCATGCGCCCCAAAGGCAAAAGCCGTCGTCGGTGCTGTCGGTGTCAACAACACATCGACATTTTGAAAGGCTTGTTGAAATTCGTAGGTAATCAAAGAACGCACCTGCTGCGCTTTGGCATAAAACGCATCGTAATAGCCTGAGCTCAACACGTAGGTTCCCAAAATAATACGCCGTTTGACTTCCGCACCAAATCCATGACCACGGGTATTCGCTATCATGGTTTTGAGGGTATCCGCCTTTTTGTCGCGCAATCCATAACGCACCCCATCATAACGGGACAAATTGGCCGACGCTTCGGCTGGCGCGATAATATAATAGGTGGCAACGGCCGCCGAAAAAGAGGCCATGTCGCACCAGATAATCTGATGGCCCTGCTGTTCATACCAGCGAATGGCCGATTCAACACAGGCTTTTACAGCATCATCTATTTCAGGGCCTATCAGTTCACGTGGAATACCAATTTTCAGGAATTTCTGAGACATCGCAAGATGGGCTACCACCTGTGTTGCAGGCAGATTGGCCGATGTCGCATCCCGAGCATCATGCCCTGAAATCGCGTCTAGGAGATAGGCACAGTCATGAACACTGCGCCCAAGCGGGCCAATTTGGTCCAACGATGACGCAAAGGCCACCAAGCCATAACGAGACACACGTCCATAAGTAGGCTTCAACCCCGTTACCCCACAAAAAGCAGCGGGTTGGCGAATAGAGCCCCCTGTGTCAGACCCCAAGGACAAGGGGACAAACCCTGCCGCCACAGACGCCGCAGATCCCCCCGAAGATCCCCCGGGAACACGGGAAAAATCCCAAGGATTCCGTGTTGGAAAAAAAGCAGAATTCTCGGTAGACGATCCCATGGCAAATTCATCCATGTTGAGCTTTCCGATGGGCAGCATGAGGGCTTCCTTGCAACGCGCAATCACAGTGGCATCGTAGGGTGCCTGGAAGTTTTCCAAAATCTTTGACGCACATGTCGTTTTTTCCCCGGACATATGCATATTGTCTTTGACTCCCAATGGAATACCTGCTAAGGGTGGCAGCGTCTTCCCTTTGGCCAAACGGGCATCTACCTCACCCGCAATCTCATAGGCCAGGGCACGGGTATGAAACAAAAAACTTTTGACCTCGCCATCGTGGCTATCGATACGCGCATACGTTTGGTCTAAGACTGCGCTTGCCGTTATCTCCCCACGACGATATTGGTCTTGCAACTGGCTGATGGACATGATGGACTCCTCTGGGCCGTATAGTGGGTTAGTTAGGAAATTTTAGGCACAAAAAAAGCGTTGGATGCGGCATCCCAATCGGGGGCATTTTCCGCCAAAAAAGGAATCGCCGATGGGGTCACCACATCTTCGCGCAACTGCATCTGCGGAACTGGCATCGCAGCCAAAACAGAGGGGGCAATCACCACTTCGGACAGTTTTCCCATATAGCCCAAGACATGGTCTATTTGAGATGCAAAGGCCACTTTTTCGGAATCCGAGAAGGTGAGATGTGCCAAATTAGCCAAATGATCAAGGTCTTGTGTGGAAAAATTCATAATACCCAAGTATAGAGGGGGGCTGTAGATGAGACAAGCTTTCTAGCCTCTATACCCGTTCCAAAACCCAGCCTCCCAATTATTCTGGTCACATATAAGAATAGGCTCCCGCCACGATTTGAGTCGCGTCGCCCCGAGGAACTTCCCCTCGAGGCGCTCACGGAACCGGACCTGAACGTCTCCGCTCATCCAGCTCTTCCTAGTCTTTGGTATCACGTCTTGCCAGTGGGCAAACTGAGCTTGCCCCCTAACGGTGGACCAAAGTTCTAAAAAAAAGGTAACTATCTAGCCCCCTCAAAAACGAGTGACTGATTAAGCGCGGCCTGAATGGTTTCCAAAATGTTGAGGCCTTGTTTTTTTGCGGTCTCAATAATGGAGAGCAAAACAGCATGTCGTTCAGCGCCACGCTTGCTTCTAAATCCCC
>CANNCG010000045.1 GCA_947502965.1 bacterium
GGGCAGGAGGCCCTCCCCTGGACGCCCAAAAACTCCTCGCTCAAATTAGGAATCTAGCCTTTCGTTCTCGGCCCGGTCGCGCCTACCATAGGCGCATAAAACGTAGGCCCCATAGAAAGTTTTCTTATCATTAAACTAGTGCCATTACTTGTCAAGGGGTCTCGATATTCCTGTTTTTTAGAAAAAAAAAAAAGGGGGGGCTAGATAGTTACGATTTTAGAAAGTTCGTGCTTCCCTTTTACTTGTTCTGTAAGGTCATAATCGTAAAAAGCCATTTGTTCACTCCTTGTTAATTTCATCTCTCTACTTTACCAAAGTTTGAGCGTAAAAAACATGCCGAACTTGTCTTTTTATTGATTTTTATTTTGCAAAAAAAAACCGACAGCCACCGCTGCATCCAACTATACCTAGCACCCACGAGGGGATCTACAACATCCCCTTACACGATAGGATGTTCAAAACAGAAAAATGACGTTTTAGGCCTGAAAAATAGTCCCAAATCCCCTTTTTAAATTTTTGTGCCTAATTCTTTCGTTTCGCGACAGCGCCACCGGACAAAAAAGCAAGGCCATAAAATGAAGCTCACCTCAGAAGAAGAGAGCGGTCATCAGAAAAGACGCGCGGAACCGTACGTGGTATCCGGGTTCAAACCAAGGGCGACAAAACTAGCTACCCCCGCGATCTCCCATAAAGCGGATAGAGTAAATACATCACAATAAACACAGAGAAAATCTCAGGTGCGGCGATGAAGTTCATGGGCACCCCAATGAGTTTTAAGAGGGTCATAATAAAAAAGGTAAAGGCAGGCCACTTGGTCCTACGAAGAACGGGATGCCGCAACGCTTTGTCCAAATGCGGGTAGGCAATCGTCGAGACCATCAAAAAACTCACGCACAAACTGAGCGCCACTAAAACCCATGCGGCATCGCCCCACAGCGTAGATGCCATAAATATACATACCGTTGCCGCCCCGGTTGGAGAGGGAACTCCCTCGAAAAAATCGCTATGCCCCGACCGATCAAAGCGACGCAAGCGATAATGCACAGCGGTGTAATGTAAAAAACCAACAGCCACACTGATCCCAAAGGGAATAGAGAGAGAGACAAGCCATTGTGTCAACAATACACCGGGCGCAATCCCAAACGAAATATAGTCGGCTTTGGTATCTAGCTTGGCCCCAAATTCTGAAAACACATCAAAGCGTCGGGCCAGCTTGCCATCCAGGGCATCCAAAATCATCCCGGCCAGAACCGCTGCCGCACCCAAAAGTAACTCGCCAGTGAACCCAAAATAGATGGCCACAAGTCCCAATCCAAGATTGAGCATGGTGGCGGTATTGGGAATGATAATGGTCAAGTTTTTCTTGGCTTTTTCTTTGTCCCCTTCTGCTTTGCGCAACGCTTGCTGCCAAATAAATTTCACAAAATAATCCATAAACGACCACACCGTAATTGCGACCATTGTCCAAACCAAGGTCGTAATCGTCCAGTTTGGCCACATCGCCACCCACTGACGCAACCACTCAATCGGAGAAAAAAACCATGGGATCGGAATTTTTTCTACAGGGATACGGGCAAATAATAGGCCACAAATGGGAAGGGTCAACGCTGTTTTGAGTTTCCCTGTCCAATTGGCGTCGATGATGACCCCGTTTTTGGCAGACACAACGCGCAAGGCCATAATGGCAAACTCACGGGAAATAATAATAAATACAGGAAATAAGGTAATCGCACTCGCCTGCAACAAGGGTAAAAAGACCAATACCAAAATTTTGTCCGCCAAGGGATCTAAAATCTTTCCCATATCCGTGACCTGGTTAAAGCGTCTGGCGACCCAACCGTCCATATAGTCCGTCAAGCAGATGAGGGTATAGAGGAGCACCGCCCAAATCACAATGTAGTTGGTATGAAAAGGTGTCAGCCAAAAAAGAAGCCCGACCCCCACAATGCGTGTCATGGTTATCCCGTTGGCAAGATTTCGTATTTTGAGTTCCATGGTGATATTTTTGATTATACACAGTTTGCAAAGCATTGCCTACAGAGGGCATCACTTGGAAGAATACGGCACTTTTGTGACATCTCTTGCCACTGAGAACTTGAATGCGGGTGGTTTAAATGACGATGATCTTGTAAAACCGTCGTTTGCCTATGCGCAAAACCGCCCCATTTACGGGGGTCCAGAGAAGGTGTATATCCTCTACAGGGGCGTCATGGATAGATACCGCTCCTTGCTGTATCAATCGCTGGTATTCTTTGCGAGAAGGGAGGATCTGGTGGTCCAGGACCAAGTCTGAAAGTCGGAGCGGGACACCGGGGATAGCCAGCTCTGGGATATCGTCGGGGGTATCTTTTTTTGAGAAAATCTGGTTAAAACGTGCTTGGGCTGCATCTGCTTTTTCGGTGTCATGCAGCATGGTGACGAGGGTGTGGGCGAGCTTTTCTTTGGCAATTTTGGGGTTGAGGGTGCCTGAGAGCATCTGCTCAGAGATGTCTGAAATACGGATGTCCGGGATATCTGTGAGGAGCGTGTAATAGCGACAAATCAAAGGGTCTGGAATGGACATCAGCTTGCCAAACATGTCGTCCGGGGTGTCTAGGAGGGGGATATGGTTGCCTAGGGATTTACTCATTTTGGCCTTGCCATCCATCCCTTCGAGAATGGGCACGGTGATCACGGATTGTTCGGATTGTCCGTATTCGCGTTGGAGATGGCGCCCCATGAGCAGATTGAAAAATTGGTCTGTTCCTCCTATTTCGACATCGCTTTTCAGGACGACTGAATCGTAACCTTGCAGCAGGGGATAGAGAAATTCATGGATGGCAATGGGTCTGTTTTCGGAAAAGCGTTTTTTGAAATCATCACGTTCCAACATACGGGCGACGGTATGTCTGGCGGAGAGTTCGATCATCTCTTTGGCGGACATGCGGCCTAGCCAAGTGGCGTTGAAAACCACGGTTGTTTGGGCCGGGTCTAGTATTTTGAAGACCTGTGTTTGGTAGGTCATGGCGTTTTGGGCGACCTGGTCCTCTGTCAAAATAGGCCGTGTTTCCGATTTTCCTGTTGGATCGCCAATCATGGCGGTGAAGTTTCCAATCAGAAAGGTAACATGGTGCCCCATGTCTTGGAGACTGCGCAATTTACGCAGGACTACCATGTGTCCGAGGTGCATGTCTGGTGCAGAGGGATCTGCCCCAAATTTAATAGAGAGGCTTTTTCTTGAAAGGGATTCTGGGAATGTGCTGGGAATAATGTCAATAAGGCCACGTAAAAACAAAGCGAGAGAGGGGTGATGTGTCATGGTGCTATGTTAAAAGGATATGGGGAATAGCTCAAGGTTGTCTTTCCAAATCGCGTTGGTCACATATAAGACGATAGTCTCGCCGCGATTTGAAATCCTGGTTTCATTTTTGACCGGGTATATGTCTTGTTTCGGCTTTGCCGAACAAGGCATTAAGCCTGAGGGGGCTTTTTTAAAGACCGCCAATACTGTGAGGGTAAGCTCCCAATCCACAAAACCAAAAGCTGTGTGAAGATAAATACACTTAGCCATACAAAGCCTTTTTCCATAAACCCATAGCTATGCAACCCAATCCCCAGGAGATTAACCCCAAACCAGGAAAAAGAGGTGATCACATTACCAAAAATAGCCATCATCATGAGTCCACGTTGGCGAATATAGCCCCCCATCCGGGTATGCAAAATTACCGCGTTCCAGAGTACAATGAGAAGGGCTCCGTTTTCTTTGGGATCCCAGCCCCAAAAACGACCCCAGGATTGGTCTGCCCAGATACCGCCCAACACAGTCCCTACAAAGCTAAATAAGAGTGCAAAACACACTGTGCCATAGACCATTGCTGTGATCTGCTTTTGGATATCTTCTGAAAAGCCCCGATCACATACCCCACGTAAAATATAAACAATCCCCAATGCCCCAGCAAAAAAGGTCGCGCCATAACCGATACAGATGGTCACCACATGGGTCGCCAGCCAGAAATTGGAGTCTAAAACCGCCTGCATCATTTCAATCGTATCGCCTTGCAAGGCCAAATGGTGGGCCACAATCAGGGTGCAAAAGCCAACGGCCGAACCCACAAAGGCCCCAATCCCGCCACGATATCGCCGCTCAATCCAGATACTGAGTAATACGGCTACCCACCCCACAAAAATAGCCGAGGTGTATAAATTTGTGACAGGGGGACGCCCACTAAGCCACATCCGTAACCCGATAGTCACCGTCTGAATCACCGCCCCAAATACCAGACCCAAGAACACCACACGGGACAAACGCCGCCCACGAAACGCCCATCCAAAAGCGGCCAATATCATCGTCACCACATAGGCCGTCATTGCCCAAATGAGGGGGTTTGTCTGGTTTAAAAATACTTCTAAACGAAGTTTGCGAAGTTGCCCAGAGGCAACTCCCGCGGGTGCCGATAACACTGCCGCTGCGGCTGTCATCGCGGCCTCATCCCCATCCAAGTACGCAGACTGTAGGTCCAGCCATGCCCGCAGGGAGACACCACGCGCAGGTGGGTTTAGCCTAGCCAAGGCATGGTCCCCAAAAGACAAGGGGGTGTCGGACGAGTCTGGTGTTAAAAATGCCGCCGTGTCTCCCATAAACCGAAACAACCTAAAGTAACGCAGTAAATCGGGAAGATGTGGCGACTGGGCCTCACCTTCGGACAGGGTATGCTGTGCCGCCAACTGGCTAAAGATCACCACATTGTCGAGGTAATATCGTACATCGGCATTAAAGTTGGGGTGGCCTTCTACCGATACCGTGTTTTTGAGTTTTTTATACATCACCAACTTTTGGTGAAGGCGCACAATCTCACGCTGAAAGGTTGTCCGGTTGGGCGATTCGACCTTGTTGGCTTTGGCGGCCTCATCCTCGACAACGGTTAAATAGGGCTCAATGTCTTGAAAACTCAGCGCAATGTTCTCTTCCCCAGGCCTTCCAAAAATACCCAGAATCATATGGTTCTGGATACGAAAAACGGGTAAGGCATTTGCGGTCGCAGGGGTATACATCACGGACAACAGCCAGTCTATCGCGGCCAGTTTTGTGCCATCAGGTAGCTTTAAAGTCTGTTTTTCATTCAGTGCCAACAAGGTGGCACGTGCCACTGTATCCAGCGGCTTCAAACGCCCTAAATGCATGACTGGGATCTGCCCTACCCCCGTCTCAGCCATCACCGCTAAGGGACTCAATAGGGAAAGAAACCCTAGGCACAGCGAAAAAAACCACCCTTTTTTATTTCGTTTTCGTCCTGAAAATGCAGCCTCTGAACGGAACGGAGACAGGCCTTTAAACTCAGCAAAAACAGTCTTTTTAGGCGCAGGTTTAGGCGCTTCTGGGGGGGGCGTGGGGGTGTTTCCGGGACGTCCTGGTAGCAAACGTGCTCCAAAATGCCACAACATGCCAAATAAGATACCCAAAGAACTCAGATAGGGCAGCAACCACCCAGGGTTTTCTACCACCTGCAAGATGGTTAAGGTGTCTTCCTTGCCGTAACTTGCCTGGAAATACGTTTTGCCACGAAAGCGCAATGGTTTGTTCATTTCGATCAACGCAGACTGCAGATTTTCACCGGCAGGGTCTAATACCAAGACCTGTGACGAGAAATGACTGGGAATGGTGGTGCCAGGATACATCTCACGCCGAAAATCTTGTAGCGCAATCCCATAATCATTGTAATACCGCAGCGGCCTGAGCTGAATGCGGTAGGTTTTATCCCCCACGTTTACGGGTTGCTCAACGCCAATACCATTGGAAAGAACCCATGTTCCCAGTACCTGGTTCCCTTTATGGAGACGCATCCATACCGACATCAGATTGCGATAATCATCACGGGTTACGACGGCTTGCGGCTGAATGGTCAATTGTGGCCCTGCCCCCGAGTTCGCCTGAATGGCATCTTTGCGTGCGGGGGGGCCGGGGATCATCATATCCAAGCGCGAATTGGGGTACACCCGCAATACTTCCATCCGAAAAGGGATTTCCCCGTGAATGATTTCTTTGCCAACAACAAGGGAAGAGGCGGGAATAGACACCACCTTGTCTTTGTTTTCTGAGAGAGAGGACAAAACCACCATCTCGAACTCTTGCATGCTCTCCGAATACCAAACAGTTTGGCCTTCTTCGATGGCCATCTGGCTTTCATTGGAGACAATGCTAATCCATCCCGAACCTGCCAAAAGCACAATGGTACTGAGGTGGATCCACCACAAACCAAATTTTTTCCAGCGCAAGGGCATACGCAGCATTGCGGCTGACATATTGATCAACATCAAAATCCCAATTGTTTTGCCCCCTAAAAAATATGGGAAATCAAAGGACCCCACATCTGCCCACAGAAGCCATGTGTCAAAATACGCTTTTTTTGCGGCAAAAATACCGAGCTTTACCTGGGCCAAAGTCATGACAAATACCAAGGCAGCCATGCTTGAAAGCGAAAAAATAGCCCACTTAAAGGAGGACAACCTTAGGATAACTGCGTGATCCTTTAGGGCCATACGACAGATCCCAAAAACTGAGAAAAAACAGCTTCTTCTTGCACCAAGGTAGGCAGCGGTCCCATTAATTTGAAGAACCATGCGCCGTCAGGTTTTTCCCAGATGGCCACCACGATACGGGTCTGCAAATCCGCAGAGGTCAAGGTCACCATTAATATCGAATCCTCACCAATCCTCAGCAAACGGGTCAGCGATTTGAGACCCTCCTCATCCGTAGGGGGTAGCTGCAACTGGCCACGCCAACGGTTAATGTTGGACAACACCCCGCCAGCAGGGCCCGATAAAAAACTAATGGCCAAGTCAGCAGCACCTGCAGTTCCAGGTACTTCGAAGCTCCCAACGCGAAACGCCGTAGTGGGTTGGGACACCCAGTGTTCGGGTACGGTCCACGCCGGTGGCGCTGCCGATGCGGTCTCAGACTGGGCAATAGCACGTAGATTTTTCGGCGCTGTGTACACATGAATCTCGCGTTGTTGACATCCGAGTAGCAATACGGCGAGCACTAGATATCCGAGGTGAAAAAAATTTTTCATGGCTGTCAAAAGATTGTAGCATGCCCAGTCTGATTTTGAAACATGTATGTCACCGCCAAGTAGAAATGTCACCCCCTAGTCCACCTTTAGAAATGTCACCCCCCCCCTGTTAAAATAAACAGTTTTTCCCCAAAAAACAGTTAACTGAACAACAACGGAAACGGAGGAATCGGTCAAGACTGCCCTGCGGTGGCATCGCAAAGCCGCAGTCAGTCTTGACGGCGCTGTCGCGAAACGAAAGAATTAGGCACAAAAATTTAAAAAGGTGATTTGGGACTATTTTTCAGGCCTAAAACGTCATTTTTCTGTTTTGAACATCCTATCGTGTAAGGGGATGTTGTAGATCCCTTCGTAGGCGCTAGGTATAGTTGGATGCAGCGGTGGTAGTCGGTTTTTTTTT
>CANNCG010000046.1 GCA_947502965.1 bacterium
TTCCATTCCGCTAACCTGTCTAGAATCTTCGACCCGCTGCGCGGGCAGCTGCGCTGTTCTAGTCAGATCGCTTCATTTCAGTTTTGTGCACTTTTTTCTGGGGTCAAAAACCCCAGGTGTTGCACTTAGAACTTGAACGTGGGAAGCCTACCACCTCTTCGATTTTAGAAAGTTCGTGCTTCCCTTTTACGTGTTCTGTAAGGTCATAATCGTAAAAAGCCATGTGCGCACTCCTTGTTAATTTCATCTCTCTACTTTACCAAAGTTTGAGCGTAAAAAACATGCCGAACTTGTCTTTTTGGTGATTTTTATTTTGCAAAAAAACCGACTACCACCGCTGCATCCAACTATACCTAGCGCCCACGAGGGGATCTACAACATCCCCTTACACGATATGCTGTTCAAAACAGAAAAATGACGTTTTAGGCCTGAAAAATAGTCCCAAATCACCTTTTTGAATTTTTGTGCTTAATTCTTTCGTTTCGCGACAGCGCCCATGGACATCCTCAACACAATGAAACTGGTATAAACACCACCAGTTATGATATTTTAAAGTGCCATGAAGCTCACCAAATCTGCTGATTTTGCCTTGCGAATTGTCATTCATCTGGCCCAAAACCCGTCGGGAAGTACCATGCCTTTCTTGGCAGAAACCCTTAAAGTTCCCTACAACAATCTCTCAAAACTCATTCAGCAGATGGCCCGTGGCGGCATCATCCAAACACGCCAAGGCAAAAACGGCGGGGTGGCCCTCATCTCTCCTGAAAACCTCAGCATCAAAGATGTGGTTCAACTCATTGATGGCCCTACACGTTTGAGTGAATGTCTCAAAAACCATGATTTTTGTTCCCGTATCGGTGAATGCAAGCTTAAAGGCGTTTTGGCTGACATTCAACATGACATTGACCACTTACTTGATTCCTACAAAATTGCGCAACTTGTATAAGGAGACCCCAAATGTCCCAAAAACTCTTAGATGATATCACCACCCGAGACTACCAATATGGATTCACCACCGACATCGAATCCGAAGTCTCTGCAAAAGGGCTCAGCGAAGACGTTGTACGTTTTCTTTCTGCAAAAAAGAATGAACCCCAGTTCATGCTGGACTTTCGGCTCAAGGCCTTTGCACATTGGCAAACCATGACTGAACCAGACTGGCCCAATGTTCACTACCCCAAGATTGACTATCAAAACATCTCCTACTACGCCGCTCCCAAGCAAAAGAAAAAAATCGAAAGTCTCGATGACGTGGATCCCGAGCTCATTCGCACCTTTGAAAAGCTGGGCATCCCCCTTAACGAACAAAAAAAACTGGCCAATGTTGCCGTTGATGCCATTTTCGATTCTGTTTCGGTAGGCACCACGTTCAAAAAAAAGCTCCTCGAAGCAGGCGTTGTTTTCTGCCCCATCTCAGAAGCCTTGCGCGACTACCCTGAGCTTGTTCGAAAATATTTGGGCTCCGTTGTGCCCCATACAGACAATTATTTTGCCGCTCTCAACGCCGCTGTGTTTTCAGAAGGCTCTTTTGTCTACGTTCCCAAAGACACCATTTGCCCCATGGAACTTTCCACGTATTTTCGGATCAATACCGAAGAAAGCGGACAGTTCGAACGCACCCTCATCATCTGTGAAGACAACAGCCACGTGAGCTATCTCGAAGGCTGCACCGCGCCTCAGTTTGACACCAATCAGCTCCACGCCGCCGTCGTCGAACTCGTCGCGCTAGACAATGCCGAGATCAAATATTCGACGGTGCAAAACTGGTTCGCTGGGGACCCCAAAACAGGCAAAGGCGGCATTTACAATTTTGTCACCAAACGCGGAAAATGCCTGGGAAAAAAAGCCAAAATTTCCTGGACCCAAATCGAGACAGGCTCCGCCATCACATGGAAATACCCCAGCTGCGTGCTCATCGGAGAAGGGTCGATTGGCGAATTTTACTCAGTCGCCCTCACCAATCACCGCCAACAAGCCGATACAGGCACCAAGATGATTCATATTGGCAAAAACACCAAGAGTACGATCATCTCCAAAGGAATTTCAGCCGGCGTCTCGAACAACACCTACAGAGGCTTGGTCCAGATGAACAAGTCTGCGATTGGCGCACACAACTTCACCCAATGCGACTCCATGCTCATTGGCAGCCACTGCTCCGCGACCACACTGCCCTAGATCGACGTACGCAATGGCCAATCCACAGTAGGCCACGAAGCCTCTACGGTAAAAGTTTCCGAAGAACAGTTGTTTTATTTTCAGCAACGCGGCATCCGGGCCGAAGACGCCATGAGCAGCGTCATCAATGGCTTTTGCAAAGATGTTTTCAAAGAGTTGCCAACGGAATTTGCCGTTGAAGCAACGCAATTACTCAGTCTCAAATTAGAAAATTCTGTAGGGTAGGTATTTATGAAAAACACACTTTTGCACATCAATGATCTTCACGTCGCGATTGACAACACGCCCATTCTCAAAGGCCTGACACTGCGCATTAACGCAGGGGAAGTCCATGCCATCATGGGCCCCAACGGGTCCGGCAAAAGCACCTTATCCAAAGTATTGGCAGGACATCCCGCATATACCGTCACCAGTGGTGAAATTTTCTTGAACGGCGAAAGCCTTCTCAATATGGATCCCGACGAACGCGCCCTCTCAGGCATTTTCTTGGCCTTTCAATACCCCGTCGAAATCCCTGGCGTGTCCAATGCCGGATTTCTGCGCATGGCGGTCAACGCCAAACGCAAGCACAAGGGCGAAGACGAACTGGATCCCATCGAATTTGAATCCTGGATCAAGGACAAATTGACACTGGTCGACATGAATCCTGAATTTCTAGACCGCTACGTCAATCATGGGTTCTCCGGTGGCGAAAAAAAGCGTAATGAAATCCTACAAATGGCCGCGTTATCTCCCCAATTAGCCATCCTCGACGAGATCGACTCTGGTCTGGATATCGACGCGCTACGCGATGTCGCCAGAGCCGTCAACACATTACGCAGTCCTGACAGAGCCTTTCTTATTATTACCCATTACCAACGCCTGCTCACCGACATCGTCCCGGACATCGTCCACATCATGGCCAACGGACGACTCCTAACCTCTGGGGATAAATCCTTGGCACTTGAAGTCGAAGAAAAAGGCTACGACTGGCTCTTGGAGACAGTCTAATGATTATCACGCAAACAGATACCGAGACATGGTTTTCCCAGATCGAGAAACACGACCATGGGGCAACGGAACTGTCCCGTTTCATCGCACAACTCCAAACCTTGGGAATACCCCGTAAAGAGCAGGAAATGTGGCGGTATGCCCCACTCCCAGCTTTGTTTGAAAAAATAACCGCCTCCAGATTGGGTCATGTCAAAGAAGTGGCCACAGCTGAAGACATGGCCATGTTCCAAGAAATAGAGACCAACGTCTTTGTCCCCGCCACAGTATTGGCGCCATCGTCGTTTCAACGCCTGACGCTTTTTTCGGCTTCTCCGAAAAAAGAGGGTCCTCTGGGGGCGGCCTCCCCCACCCCACCATCTGGGATCCAAAGGGCGGCTCCCTTTGAAGAAAACCATCCTTCTATGAAGTTGAATTTCAACTTCATAGAAGGATGGCAACAACACCACGTCGTGGTCAACGCCGAAGCCGGCGCAAACGCCACCCTCCAACTCAACCTGGCCGCTACGAGTGGCGCAGGGCATGTTTTGGTACACCTCAACCTGGCACATACCGCAAAAGTCCATATCGACATTATCGGACAGGCGCTGAACGCGCCCGTGATGGTGACCATTCGTGCAGTCCAAGGAAACAACGGCCATCTCAACGTGGTGTCCTATGTCCAAGACAGCGCATGGTTCATGCTGGACCTAGGCAACGCTATCAATGGCACAGGATCTAACATGACCCTAAATGCCTTGTCCCTCGTCCGTCAAAATCAGTACGCCGCTGTCGTCACCAACATCCGACACACTATCGGAGAATCCACCAGCAGCCAGCTGGTCAAAGCCGTCCTCTATGATACCGCGACAACGGAATACAACGGCGCCGTCTATGTGGCACATGATGCGCAAAAAACAGATTCAACACAATCAAACCCCAATCTTGTCTTGTCAGACACAGCCAGAGCCCTATCCAGACCCCAATTGCGAATTTATGCCGATGATGTCAAATGTGCTCACGGGGCCACTATGGGCCAGCTAGACCCGGAACCCCTGTTTTATCTGGCAAGCCGTGGATTTTCTCATCAAGAATGTATTTCGATTGTATTGGCCGGTTTTGCCGAAGAGGTCCTCGATCAGATGTCCGATCCTGCCCTTCAAAAAAGTCTATTGGCAGACGCCATCCAGTTTTTACGCGCATGATTTTAGACACACAGATTCAAAAAGCGCTGGACTGCCGTGCAGACTTCCCCGTCCTGTCCGCGACGGTGTATGACAAAGGCTATGTGTACCTGGACAACGGGGCTACCACACAGAAACCACGCGCTGTCATCGACATGATGACCGACTTCTATACCCAGCGCTACGCGACGGTGCACAGAGGCGTCTACCTCCATAGCGCCGAAGCTACCGCCGACTGTGACGCGGTGCGTACCCAAGTCGCCCGCTTTATCGGCGCGGCCCATGACGATGAAATTGTGTTCACCAAAGGCACTACCGAATCCATCAATCTCGTGGCCAGCACTTACGGCCAACACCTTTTGCCCGCAGGCAAAGGCATTCTCATTACCGCCATGGAGCACCACGCCAATCTGGTCCCATGGCAAATGCTCTGTGCCCAAAAGGGTATTCCCTTTCGGGTCTGCCCTATAGATGACAACGGCACCCTGGACATGGCCACCTTTGCAACCCTCATGACCCCAGACATTGGCGTGGTCGCGGTCACCCATGTCTCCAACGCATTGGGAACCATCAACCCAGTCAAAGAGATCACCAGGCTGGCCCATGCCCAAGGCGCAAAAGTCCTCCTCGATGGCGCGCAGGCAGTCGGGCATACCTCCGTCAATGTTCATGACTTGGACTGTGATTTTTACTGTTTTTCAGGACACAAGCTCTATGGACCGACAGGCATCGGTGTTTTGTACGGCAAACGGGCCTTACTCGCCAGCATGCCGCCCTATCAGTTTGGCGGCGACATGATCGAAAGCGTTTCTTTTGAAAAAACAACGTTTGCCAAACCACCCGCACGCTTTGAGGCCGGCACCCCACCGATCGTTGAAACATTGGGACTGGGTGCGGCCATTACCTATGTTCAGTCCATTGGATTTGACTTTATCGCCAGCTACGAGACCGCACTACTCGATCTCGCCACGGCAGCGCTCAAAGCACGCTTCCCCGAAGTCCGCATCATCGGAGAGTCGCCGAAAAAAGCCTCTGTTTTGTCTTTTGTTTTTCCAGAGATTCATCCTCACGATGTGGGGTCTATTCTGGATAGCGAAGGGATCGCAGTTCGTGTGGGACATCATTGCGCCCAACCGGTGATGAAACGTTATGGGGTTCCAGCCACAGTTCGGGCAACGTTTTCATTCTATAACACCCCGGAGGATGTGGTCCGTCTCATGGACGGACTACAAACCGTAAAGGATCTCATTCTATGACGACACTCATAGTCCCCTCTTTTTTTGATGAAAAAATAAATAGCAAAGGGCAACGGTCTTTGCTATTTACAGGAGCACCCCATGCGTAATATCGAAAACCTCTATCAAGAGATGATCCTAGAACACAATAAAAATCCGCGAAATTTCAAAACTTTATCGCCATGTAGCCACAGCTCACGTGGCGTCAACACCCTCTGTGGTGACGACTATATGCTGACAGTGCAAGTAGACAATGGTAGCATCACAGACATCGGTTTCACTGGCCAGGGCTGTGCCATTTCGAAGTCCAGTGGCTCTCTCATGACCAGCACGATCAAAGGCAAAAGCGTTGAGGATGCCATCACCCTCAAGGACCAGTTCCTAGGGATGCTCATCGCAGACAGACCTGCCGACGATATGGGACGCCTCGCTGTTTTTGCCAATGTGAAACGCTTTCCTGTTCGTGTGAAATGCGCCACCTTGATTTGGAGAGCCCTAGAAGATGCCCTCGTCCTCGCCAATGGATCTATCAGTACAGAAGGAGACTCATAATCATGCCCACCACACAACCCGTTCATGTATCCGCCCAAATCACGCCAAACCCCAATACCCTCAAGTTTGTCGTTGACCAGATTATTTTGGATTACGGCTCTATAGACTTTGCCACCAAAGAATCTGCCAACACCTCCCCACTGGCCAAACGCCTTTTTGACATTGTCGGTGTCACCTCTGTTTTTGCGGGGACCAACTTTGTCTCTGTCACCAAATCCAACAGCATCGACTGGATCGACCTCGCAGAACCTGTTACCGACACCATCCGAGATGCCTTTATCACAGAAACAGTATTGATCGACCCGCTCATCATCGAAGCGCGCGATGCGGCTGGCACCAGTGACACAACCGATATCGAACGCCGTATTCGTGAAATACTCGAAACCGAAATTCGTCCCGCCGTGGCCATGGATGGTGGCGATGTATTGTTTCACAGCTATGTAGACGGCATTGTGACCTTGCACCTACAAGGGGCTTGCAGCACATGCCCGAGTTCGACCATGACCCTCAAGCTTGGTATCGAAGGACGTCTACGCGAAGAGATCCCTGAGATTCGTGACGTGGTGCAACTTTAGTCTCAAACCATGCGATGCCCCACCCCTAACCCCTCCCCAGGGAGGAGAACTACTTTTTCGAGGATGCGCTGCTACTCAGCGCATCCTCATACTCCTTGGGATCGCGAGGGCGAGTCTGTCGTAGCCTTGGCGCAGGATAGCCTACAAAGGGCCCATGAATCAGGGGGCTGTCTGCGCAGCAGACTGGGGGTGCCACCCTACGCAGCGTTTTCTACACGTAAAGATCTGCACAAAGTCGCGGTTTTGCAGCCTGCTCATCCTCGTACTCCTTGGGAGCGCGAGGGCGAGTCTGTCGTAGCCTTGGCGAAGACGGACGAGCCCTCGCAAATTTCTCGCCCTTCCCTGGGGAAGGGTTGGGGATGGGGCCTCGCGTTGTTCGAAAAAAAGATCTGGGCACATACCCAATGACAAACCTAAACGAAGAAAAATCGCCATGCAAAATCGCCTTCGTCAATCAAGGCTGTCGCCTGAACCAAGCGGAGACAGCCGCCGTCGAATCCGCCTTTTGGAAAGAATCCGGCTATGACATCGTGGCGGCCACAGACCCCGCCGACGTCGTCATCGTCAACACGTGCACCGTCACCGAAAACAGCGACAACGACACCCGCAAACTCCTCAGCAAATTGGGCCG
>CANNCG010000047.1 GCA_947502965.1 bacterium
TTTATTGATCTCTGTCAGTGTATTCCTTGCCCCGAAAACTCTCATAAACGAGAATTGCCTTTTTTCTCGAGCACTTCCGTTTGTGCTCAGACTTCCATGCTTTTTTGCTTTTTTAGCTGGCTATGGGATGGCTGTGAAAAAAAAAAGGGTAGGGCTAGATAGTTACTCGTTTTGCGACAGCGCCTCGTTGCTCGCCCCCACACCCCAATGGAGTAGAAAAAGCCGCAACCACACCCTTGTTGGAATGGGTATACTTGCTCCTAAGAGGGGCCGTCCCGTATACTTCTCGAACATCGTTGCAGTCTATTATTCCCGGAGGTTTCCCCATGAGTCAGAAGTCCCATTTTATTGAAGGCGTTGTCGTTGGCGCTGTGTTGGCCGTTGCTGGTGTTTTGTTTTTCAAATCCAACACAGGCAAAAAAATAGTCCGTCGTGCTGAAAACTGGCGTGACCAAGGCGGTCCTGAAGAAGTAAAAGAAAAAGCAGAAGAAATGATCGCCAAAACACTCAAATCTATCGAAAACGGATTTGGGAAAATCACCAAAAACACAGAAACCCGTGTCCGCAATGCCACACGCGATTCAGAGGAACATGCCTAGCATGACCATTTCATGTATGCTCTCCCCCGTTGTTTTAGCACTACTGATTCTTCTTTTGGGGCTTCTTTGCTACGCTGCATTTGAGCTGATTCGTGCCTTGATCAGCCTCCGAATCATGCTCAATCGCATCGAACGGATGTCCGATCTGAGCCGCATTTTTGATTGGTTTAGGAACAGACGAAAGTGTTGAGCAGCACCCAAATTCGCCAAGCATTTATTGATTTTTTTGTAAGCCATGGCCACGCATTCGCCTCGCCAAGCCCTGTAGTGCCACAAAACGATCCCACGTTGCTATTTACCAATGCCGGGATGAACCAATTCAAAGATGTTTTTTTGGGACATGGTGACAGGCCTTATACACGGGCGGTCAATTCTCAGGTCTGCGTTCGCGTTTCTGGCAAACACAATGACCTTGAAGACGTGGGATTTGATGGCACACACCTCACCTCTTTTGAAATGTTGGGCAACTGGTCTTTTGGCGATTATTACAAAAAAGAAGCTATTTCTTGGGCCTGGACCTTTATGACAGAGGTCCTCAAACTCCCCAAAGAGAAACTTTATGCCAGTATTTACACCACAGACCAAGAAAGTTTGGAATTCTGGCAAACAGTAACAGACATCGCGCATCTGCATATTTTATTTTTTGGGGACAAAGAAAACTTTTGGGAAATGGGGGAAGTCGGCCCTTGTGGACCTTGCTCTGAAATTCATTTGGATTTAGGCCCAGCCGCATGTAACAAACAAGGCCATCCCCATGTCTGTGGTGTGAATGGCGATTGCGCCCGTTACGTCGAATTATGGAATCTGGTGTTTATTCAATTCAACCGGGAACAAGACCGATCCCTGACAGAACTCCCCAAAAAGCATGTGGACACCGGTGCCGGATTGGAACGTCTCACCGCTGTCTTGCAAGGACACACCTCCGCCTACGACACCGACCTCTTCACCCCTATTATCGCAGAGATAGCCCTACTTTCAGGCAAACCCTATGACCCAGGCGCCGCTGGCGTTCCTTTCCGCGTGATGTCTGACCATATTCGGACACTGACCTTCGGGATGGCCGACAATATTTTGCCCGCCAATGAGGGACGGGGCTATGTGCTACGCCGCCTAATTCGTCGGGCCGCACGCTATGCCACACAGTTGGGCTTTACCGCACCGGTACTGTATAAACTCGTGGGCATTGTGGTCGAAAAAATGGGCGATTATTTGCCCCATCTACGTCTACAACAACATAAAATTGAAGCGCTTATTCAGGCTGAAGAAGACAGTTTTTTACGCACCTTGAGTGCCGGGACTCTGTTATTCAAACAATTGGTGGACCAGGTTACCGTAGCCGGCCGCCAAGAGATTCCTGGAAAAGACGCCTTTAAACTCTATGACACCTATGGGTTTCCCCTGGATTTGACCAGTTTGATGGCCAGAGAGATCGGGCTCCAGGTCGATGAAGCTGGGTATCAGGCGGCCTTGGAAGCCCAACGCGCACAGTCACGAAAAGCCACCAAACTCAACCAAGGCGTCGCCAAAACCGTACCTATGGGAGGCGAAGCCCGTATCGTCACCGATCCTATAGAAAAACGCTACATGGCGCGGCATCATACCGCGACCCACTTGCTCAATGCCGCACTGCGTGAGGTATTGGGAGCCCATGTCCAACAAGCAGGCAGCTTGGTAGATATCGACAGACTTCGTTTTGATTTTTCCCATTACAAAGCCATGACCCCCCAAGAAGTAGCCACTGTCGAAAGTATCGTCAACACGCAAATTGCACAAAATGTCGCCGTCGTGGCTTTCCAAAAAAAACTGGATGAAGCCAAAGCCATGGGCGCTGCGGCCTTGTTTGGTGAAAAATACGACGACGTGGTGAGGGTTATTCAAATCGGAGAGTTTTCACTGGAACTCTGTGGTGGCACCCATGTCACCGAGACCGGCGAGATAGAGGCCTTCAAACTCATCTCTGAAACCGCCATTGCAGCCGGCACACGCCGCATCGAGGCCATTGCAGGGAAAGAACGTCTCGCGGCATACACCCAAGACAGTATCACCCAAGCACAGCATGACAATGAAATGCGCATTCAAAAAATAAGAGACACCACCCACACCCTCTTGCAGTATTACGCCAAACCCGACATTCAAATTCCCCAATTTAACGCCCCCACCAGTCTGCAAGAAGCCGGCTATCAGCGCGACACCATTGACCAAATTCTCAAACATTTAGAAAAGCAACTAGAGGCCATCCAAAACAGCGTGGTTTCAGCAGAAGCACATCGGCTTTTAGAGAGTAGCAGAACCCTCATCATCAGCCGATTACCCGCAACCTTTGACAGCAAAATGAGCCGATCTCTGGCTGAAAAAACAGTCAAAGAACGGCCCCAAAGTGTGGTTGTTTTGCTCTCAGAAAACGGGCTACTCCTGGTGGCCAAAGGACCCTTAGCTGTGACCAAAGACGGGGCATCGGGCCTTGTTCAAAAATTAATGCACTTGGTGGGTGGAAAAGGGGGCGGAAAGTCAGACTTTGCACAAGCCGGGGGCTGTGACCCCTCACGTTTTTCCGACATACTGGACCAGGCCCCTACCCTATTGGGAACGCCATGACGGAGATGACCGGCGAGGGACGTATCATGGCCTTGGACTATGGACAAAAACGTGTGGGGGTTGCCTTTTCGGACCCTTTTCGAAGTTTCGCCATGCCCGATGTCACCCTCGCCAATACAGAGACGCTATTTGATATATTGCTAACGCTGATACAAGAAAAAAGAGTTTCGCATGTGGTGGTGGGATTGCCCTTACACATGAATGGCAGCGACACAGAGCAAACTACGCGCACACGCAGCTTTGCCAAAGACTTATCAGAAAAAGAGGTTCCTGTCAGTTTCTGGGACGAACGCATGTCCTCTCAGGCTGTCGAAAGACAGATGCTGGCACAAGACGCCTCTCGGCGTACCCGAAAATCTCATGTGGATAGCCAAGCCGCCGCTTTTATTTTGCAAGGCTTTTTAGATCGCCTCAACACAGGCGGGGCTCCCCCTGTTTCCCTTTTGCTCAGCAAAGCTGAGCAAAAGAGAAAATTTTCTAAAGGGCTATCGTCCTTTGGATCCCAATTCGAATACAAAACAGTGGAGGAAACACATGACGACCTATAGAAATTCCGGCGTGGACATTGATGCAGGGAACCATGCCGTATCGTTGATCAAAGATCTGGTCGCGAGAACCCACTCTGCGCATGTTTTGGGTGGCCTCGGCCATTTCGCCAGCTTTTTCGAGCTCCCCGAGGGGTACAAAAAGCCGGTTCTGGTCTCCTGCACCGATGGCGTTGGCACCAAAATAAAGCTGGCCATCGCCCACAATTTTCTAGATACCATTGGGATTGACTTGGTCGCCATGTGTGTCAATGACCTCATTTGTACAGGAGCGAAGCCCTTGTTCTTTTTGGACTATATCGCATGCCACAAACTCATTCCTACCCAAATGGAAGCCCTGCTCAAAGGGATGACGGACGGATGCCTCCAGGCACAGTGTTCTCTCGTGGGCGGTGAGATGGCGGAAATGAATGATGTCTATAAAGAAGATGAATTGGACTTGGCCGGCTTTAGTGTCGGTGTCGTCGAAAAAGAGGCCATTATTGACGGGCGCCATGTGAGCGCTGGGCACTATGTCTATGGGATTGCCGCATCTGGGGTCCATAGCAACGGCTACTCTCTCGCTCGAAAAATTCTAGACAAAACCACCGGCGACACGCATGCCAAGCTCGTCTCTGAGCTGCGTGTTCCCACCCGTATTTATGTCCGTGACATCGCCCATATTCTGGACCAATATCCAGGACATATTACCTCGATTGCCCACATTACAGGCGGCGGATTTGCAGAAAATCTCATGCGCGTCTTGCCAGACAATGTCTGCATCACGATTCCAATGTCTGCATTTCCCCAACTGGCGGTTTACAGCACCTTGCAAGCCATAGGGCAGGTCTCTGATGACGAAATGCGCCGGGTCTTTAACATGGGCATGGGCATGGTCGTCATCGCCGATATTCCCTTAGAACTTCCAGACCTCATTTTCCTAGGACGTACCGTAGCAGGACCGAAGCAGGTCATCCTGCAATGACCCCTACCCATGGCGCGGACATGCCTCCGAAAACAAAGCTCGGCATCCTCATTTCTGGACGCGGTTCCAATATGAAAGCCATTTATCACGCGATTCAGGAGGGTGATATGCATGCCAGTATCGCCGTCGTCATCAGTGACAATCCGCAATCGGAAGGGCTGGATTGGGCCAAAAATGAAGGGTTGCAAACCTACGCCATTGGCAGAGAAAGTTATGCAAAAAAGTCAGCCTTTGAAACGGCTATCTGCGAAAAACTACAGAGCCATCAGGTCCAATGGGTAGTCCTCGCTGGCTATATGCGCTTGGTAGGCAAGACTCTGCTCAGCCCCTATCATAACCGCATGGTGAATATTCACCCGTCGCTATTGCCGGCCTTCCCTGGATTGCATGCCCAGGCACAGGCCCTCAGGTATGGAGTCAAAGTCAGCGGATGCAGCGTGCATTTTGTGGATGCCAGCATGGATGGTGGCCCTATTATTGCCCAAGAAGCGGTACATGTCCTGCCCGATGATACCGAAGAAAGTTTGTCCCATCGTATTCTGGCCGTAGAGCACAGATTGCTCCCCACTGTCCTGAAAGTGATTTGTAGTCCCCCCGTTTTCTCTCCCTCTTCATAAAAAGCACACTCCGAAGGAACTTTATCATGCGTGCCCTCATTAGTGTCTCCGACAAAACAAATCTTATTCCCTTTGCCAAAGAACTGGTCAGTATGGGCATCGAAATCATTTCAACAGGCGGCACCGCCAAACTCCTCGCAGAGCATCAGATTCCGGTCAAAACTATTGATGAAATCACAGGGTTCCCAGAATGTCTCGATGGACGGGTCAAAACCCTGCACCCGAAAGTTCATGGCGGGCTACTGGCCGTACGCAGCAGTGCGCAGCACATGGACACATGCCGCACCCTTGGCATCGAGATGATCGACATCGTCGTCGTCAACCTTTACCCCTTTGAAGCCACCATTGCAAAGCCCAACGTGGCCTTTGAAGAAGCCATTGAAAACATTGATATTGGTGGCCCGTCCATGCTCCGTTCTGCCGCCAAAAACCATGCCTCGGTTACCGTTATCGTCTCCCCTGAGCGCTATACCGACATCATCGCTGAGCTACGTACCCACGGCGTGGTCTCCGAGAATACACGGTCTATGTTGGCCTTGGATGCCTTTTGCCACACCGCCGCCTACGACACCATGATTGCCCAATTCCTCAAATCCCGACTCACGCCCAATGAAGCGATGCCCACAGAAATAAATCTCTCTTTGTCCTTGGTATCTCCCCTCCGTTATGGCGAAAATCCCCATCAAAAAGCAGGGTTTTACCGCAGCAAACGCAAAGGGTCTTCGTTTTCTGACTTCGAACAGTGCCATGGCAAAGAATTGTCTTACAACAACATCATGGACATGGAGGCTGCGTGGCAAATCACCCAAGAATTTGATATTCCTGGCGTCGCGATCATCAAACACACCAACCCTTGCGGCGCAGCGGTAGGCGACACCCTCCTCGAAGCCTATCAAAAAGCCTACCATGCAGATCCGGTATCGGCCTTCGGTTCTATCGTCGGCCTCAACCGTCTGGTAGACCTCAAAACAGCAGAAGAAATAGGAAAAACATTTGTCGAAGTCGTGATTGCACCTGATTTTGACGACGATGCCCTCTGCCATTTGCAGAAAAAAAGTGCGATTCGATTAATCCGCTTGCCCCATTTCACAGCACGTTATGACGGGTTGAGCTACAGACATGTGTCTGGTGGGTTCCTAGTCCAAGACAGCAACACGGTCTTGATAAACGAGATGCAGGTCGTCACCCAAACAATCCCGTCACCCAAAGACATGAACGCACTTCGTTTTGCCTATACGCTGGTCAAGCATGTCAAATCAAACGCCATCGTCATCACAAGGGATGGCATTGGCCGTGGGTTTGGCGCTGGTCAAATGAGTCGCATTGATGCAGCTGAAATCGCCATCAAAAAAGCCGGTGAATTTGCCAAAGGGGGCGTACTCGCCTCGGATGCATTTCTCCCTTTTGGCGATACGGTGGCCTTGGCCGCTGCAGCGGGTATCCACGCCATTATCCAGCCCGGGGGCTCCAAACGGGATCAAGAATCCATAGACCTTTGCAACACCCATGGCATCGCGATGGTATTTACAGGAATGCGGCATTTTAAGCATTAGGGGGAACATGTCTGAACCCTAATGGATAAGGATTTTAAACAAGCAACAGACCAAATCCGTTGTATACCCGTTCCAAAGTGAAATATAGCTGAACAGCGTGTCTTCGCTCACCCATGTTGCGGTGAAATTCTGCTTCGTCGTCTGGGCGCTGTCGCAAAACAAAGCAAAAAACGTGCAGGATCTGATTTTTTTGTAAAAATCCAATAAAAATCGATAAAAGAAGCGTTTTGTGGCCTATTTGGTGTAAAATCCACTGGATTTTACGCCAAATAGGCGCAGGTCGCCCTTTGGGGCGCTATGCCCCACTCAGATTGGGCAATGGCGTTATCACAACCACTCTTTTGAGATTCCAAACAATGGCATCCATAAAGAGCTGGAACTGCATTTTGGCCAAGCC
>CANNCG010000048.1 GCA_947502965.1 bacterium
TATACCTAGCACCCACGAGGGGATCTACAACATCCCCTTACACGATAGGATGTTCAAAACAGAAAAATGACGTTTTAGGCCTGAAAAATAGTCCCAAATCACCTTTTTAAATTTTTGTGCCTAATTCTTTCGTTTCGCGACAGCGCCAAAAAGCAGTGTAGAGCCCCCCGTGATGTGGTGCCAGACGAATTGCAGAATATCAAAGAAACATGCATAATATCTCCCGCTAATGCCAGATACCGTCTGTAACCGAAAGGAAGTTCCCATGAAATTATCAAAAATAGTCTATTCCGCCCTCTTGGTCGTAGGTCTTTCTCTCCCCGCTTTTGCAGACAACATTGGATTTTTGGACATGGAAAAATTCTTCTCCAGCTATAAAGAAGCCAAAAAAATCCAAGAAGATATCAATACCCGTCGCGAAAGCTTCAAAAAATACGTGGATGATCGCCAAGAAAAAATCGAAGAAGCGATTAAGAAGAATAAAAAAGAAGACGAAATCAACAAAATGCGTCGCAAAGCAGAAGAAGAAGTTTCCCAAGAACAAAAGAAACTCATGCAGTATGAAATCGATGTACAACAACGCCTCTATGGCCGGGTGATGGATGTCGCGAGCCAAGTCGCCAAAGAATATGGCATTGACGTTGTTCTAGACAAACGCGTGGTCTATGCGGGTGGTTTTGATCTCACCGAATTTGTATTGCAAAAATTCAACAAATAACACGTGATCGCATTAGCGGCCTTGGCCCAAGCCTTGGGAGGGACCTGTTTTTCAGGTTCCTCCGTCCAAGTTCAGCATGTGGCGACATTGGAATCTGCGACACCCAAAGACTTGATTTTCATTCTGGAGCCCCAACACCTCGCCAAGTTAGACCAGCTCTCCTTTGCGGCAGCCGTTGTGGGACAATCTATCCCCAGCGACCGTCCGCACATCGTGGTATCCAATCCACGCAAAGCACTCGCGCAAACCCTTCACATTCTCTATCCCCCAATACCCATCCCCCCATCACGGCATCCTATGGCGCTTATTGAGGGTACCGCTGAGCTCTCCGACACCGTCTCTGTCGCTGCCTTTTCTACTATAGGGGCCCGTAGCCATGTTGGTGCCAGAACCGTGCTTGCCGAAAGGGTGTCCCTTGGCTCAGATTGCCATGTCGGGAACGACTGCATTCTTTACCCGGGCGTTACCCTTTATCCTGGCACACAGCTTGGCGACAGGGTCATCGTCCATGCGGGCACTGTGATAGGCAGCGATGGCTTTGGCTATGTCTCAGATAGCAACGGGATACTCAAAATGCCCCACATTGGCCGAGTGGTGATCGAGAGCGATGTGGAAATCGGCGCAAACTGTACCATAGACCGTGGATGTCTCGGCGATACCCACCTGGGGCAAGGGGTCAAGATCGACAATCTCGTGCATATTTCGCACAATACCGTGATCGGTAGTCATAGCATGATTGCGGCCCAATGTGGATTCGTGGGCAGTGCCACCGTAGGATCGCAGGTGCAGATGGGCGGACAAGTGGGCGTCAGCCGTGTTACGATCGGGAATGGCTGCATCGTTGCCTCCAAATCGGGTGTGACCAAGGATATTGCAGCCGGGACACTGGTCTCTGGGTTTCCCGCATGGCCGCACCGAGACGAAATCCAAAAAGAAGCCTTCATTCGACGACTCTACAAAGAACACAGGAGAAAGAAAAATGCGTAAGTTACTCATACTATACCCGTTCCAAAATGAAACCCGGATTTCAAATCGTGACGGGAGCCTATTCTCATATGTGACCAGAACGATTTGGAAAGGCATCCGCTCCCGGTTTTATTCCAGGCGACTATTGCAGTTCCTCTGGATAGGCGTAATCAAAATCTCATCCTTGAGGAACGGATCCCCTCATCGGGGATTGTATTTTGGGATGGGTATATGTGGGGGACTGTTATGGGTGAATACCCTCATAGCCGCACCCACCCTCAATGGCCCGACAGGACTGATCTTGGTCCCCACCGCAGAATCCCTACAGTATAAAGAAATGAATGTGGGATTAGACTACAAACTATCGAACAGCAAACAACGTCATTTTTATAAATTCAATTTTGGCGAATTCAAAGGCGTCGAGCTGGGCATCGTCGGAGGGAGCGTTCCTACCGAAGGTGTGTTTGTGAATGCCAAGTATTATCTCATGTCTGATAACACACGGTTTCCACTCTCAATTGCACTAGGGGTTGAAAATTTGGGTGCTAAAAACAGCACTGGCGTTTACATGGTCGCCTCCAAGAAATTCCAAGGCGGTATCAGCGGCCATTTCGGATTTTATGCGGGATTTGAAGAAGGCATCGATTTAGACCCTTCTATCATAGGCGGTGCAGAGTGGGTATTGGACAACCGCATCTCGCTACTGGCGGACGTTGTCGGCAAGAGACGCAAATACACGCTTAATACGGGTCTCCGATTTGCGATTTACCCCGACCTTCAGTTTCGGGCTTCCATCCTAGATCTCGGCAACAATTTGGATGAAAACATCTACACGATGGGCCTCACCTACAGCTCTTTTTTATAATGTGATTTTGGTGCTATGCGGTGAGGCGTTGTGGCGACGGATTTCGGCCTCGACTTGTTGTTTCACTTCTCAACGTGCAAAGCCGGTGCCCCGTTAGGGGGCAAGCGCATCATTTAATTTTTACTTGTGCAATTGGGCTGCATAGCGTCACAATATCCGACCGGTCGCCGGGGTGGTGAAATGGTAGACACGACGGACTTAAAATCCGTTGACCCTAAACAGTCGTGCCGGTTCAAGTCCGGCCCTCGGTACCACAAACAACACACTCTATATGACAAAGCCTCTCTATACTTGTTTTGCCACACTCTGCCAGGAACTGGCCTCGTCAGGTCAAACAGAAGCCCAAGCCGAAGCATGGCATATCCTCACCCACGTCACAGGGGCCAACCGCACCGCCCTGCTCACCCAATGGCGGGAAACCCTTTCCCGCGGCACCCAAAGACAACTTGCAAGCATTCTACGCCAGCGTAAAACAGGGATGCCCTTGGCCTATATTTTAGGAAAATGGTGGTTTTGCGGACACCTTATCGCCATACACAAGGGGGTGCTCATCCCGAGACCAGAGACGGAGCTTTTGGTCAGCGTTGCCCAGACCTTTATTCAAAAAGACACCCATATCTTTGAATTGGGGGTAGGCTCTGGCGCCATCCCCATGGCGCTGGCCATGACCCAAAATATTCATTATGACGGATGGGATGTCAGCAAACGGGCGATCATAAATGCCCAAGAAAATCTGGCCGCCTATGGCCAGTCACAGATACGATTGCACCATCAAAGCTTTTTTGCCAAAACAGCCTACTGGCGCAAGTCCAGGCATGCCTCTGGACATATCCTCTTTGTGAGCAATCCGCCATATATTCCACCAGAGGACATGTCAGGTCTCCAGGCGGAAGTCCACTATGAGCCCAAAAAGGCCTTGGTTGGCGGATACGCGGGGCTCTCGTTTTACAAACGCCTATTCACGCAATGTCTTCGGCAGAGCACCCCATGTCACATGGTGGTGGAAGTCGGCATTTCCCAATCGGGACCCCTCTCTGCGCTGTTAGAAAAGTATCCCAACTATGCGCATACCTGGCATGTCGACCTTGCCGATATTCCACGCGTTTTGGCCATCTTCCCCACGGAGAGTATCACCCCCCTCCCACATAAATAAGGGCTTGTCTTTTTTTTGAGATAGCGCCGTGTTGCAAGCCCTAGCTCCCGTGCTACAATATCCCCATGCCCCACATAGATCTCAACGTTCTAGGAGCCCCCTTAAAATCATGCTGCATAGATCCCCTCACCGGGTTTTACAGGACAGGCTATTGTCAGGTTGGCCCAGAAGACATTGGCGTGCATGCCGTTTGCATCGAGGCCACAGAAGACTTTTTGGCCTTTTCAAAAGCCGCAGGTAACGATCTCTCAACCCCAAATCCCCACTATGGGTTTCCAGGATTAAAGCCCGGAGACAGCTGGTGTCTCTGTGCCCCCCGCTGGCAAGAGGCCCTCGAAAAAGGCATTGCGCCACCCGTCTATCTCGCGGCTACCCACGAAGAAGCCCTTACCTACAGTGACCTACAAGACCTGAAGCGCCATGCCTTGGATGGCGATGTCAACGATCTACTCAATGACCTGAGACAAAAAAAGAGATAAACGCAAGCCGTAGCACCTCTACAAAATATCACCCAGCCTTTGACACTCAAAAAATGCTAGTGGTATACTCGTCGGGTTATTTTTACACTAGGAGGCGTCCCCATAAAAACTTATGTTTTGAATGAGAAAATTCGTACAAAAGAAGTGCGATTGGTAGGAAATGAAGGCGAGCAGTTTGGCGTGGTCTCTTTGGAGGCTGCTTTGGCAAAGGCCAAGGAGTCGGATTTGGATTTGATGTTGGTCGCAGAAACAGCGAAACCCCCAGTCTGCAAACTGGTCAACTTTGGACAATTTAAGTACCAACAGCAAAAAAAAGAAAAACAGTCCAAAAAGATGTCCAAAGCCCATGTCACCAAAGAACTGAAATTAAGTCCTAAAATTTCTGAGAACGACTTTATGGTACGGGTTTCCAGAGGACGTGAGTTTCTGGGAAAAGGACACAAGATTAAGATTACCGTTATGTTCCGAGGTCGTGAGATCATCCATCCCGAATTAGGACACGGCGTAATCGAAAAATTTCTTGAAAAAATTGCCGATATCGGGGTCCTCGAAAGTCGGAGTCAATCCGGCAGGATGATGCTGGCCTTCGTGAATCCCAAATAGCTACATTTTTAGAAAGAGGACATCATGAAGCAGAAACTAAAAACAAAGAAAGCGGCTGCAAAGCGCTTCAAAATCACAGGCACAGGTAAAGTAATGGTCAATTCCGCAGGAAGACGCCATCTATTGGAAAAAAAGCGTAAAAATGGCAAACGTCAAAAGCGCAAGTATGCTCAGGTATCCCCATCTGACATGAACAAGATCAAAGCCTGTTTACCAGGCATATTTTAAGAGGAGTAAAGAATGGCACGCGTAAAACGTGGGAATGTCGCCCGTAACCGACGCAAAAAGATATTAAAGCTGGCAAAAGGGTTTCGCGCCTCTTTGTCAAAGCTGTTCCGCCCTGCCCGTCAGGCCGTCATCAATGCCCTGTATCATGCATACAATGACCGTCGTAATCGCAAAGGTGATTTCCGTGGCCTTTGGATCACACGTATCAATGCGGGATTGTCTCAACAAGGCTTGAGCTATTCCAAATTCATGGGCGAAGTCAAAGCCCAAAATATTCAAGTAAATCGTAAAATGTTGGCAGAAATGGCCTACAATCATCCTGAAACCTTTCAGGCTCTTGTAGAAAAAGTAACTGCAAACGCAAAAGTCTAAGAAACGCGGAGGAGCTCTTTCATGATCGAAATGCAATTGGGCGGTTTGGGTTTTGACCCGAAAAACATGTCTCCGATTGTGCTATTGCGCGATATGGAAGAGCGTAACTTCCTTCCGATTTGGATTGGGATGTTCGAGGCTGCCGCCATCGCGATGGAGCTCCAGGAGTTCAAACCCCCAAGACCCATGACCCACGACCTTTTGGTCAAGCTGGTCAGTTCCCTCAAAGGAACTGTCAAGCGTGTGACCATCACCGAAATCGTGGACAACACTTTTTTTGCTCAGATCGAGGTTGTCCCTGAAGGCCAAAAAGAGCCGCTCCAGGTAGATGCCCGTCCCTCAGATGCCATTGCTATTGCCGTACGTACAGGGGCCGGCATTTTTGTCTCGGAAACGGTCATGATCAAAGCCAAAATCGTAAACGCCGAAAAAGACGAAGAAGACACCCAGAAGTTTCGGGATTTTATCGATACAATCAACCCCGACGATTTCTCAAAGTACTTCGACGCCAGATAGCTGTTCTTTTTTTCTATTATGCGCCTGTAGCTCAGCTGGATAGAGCAACGGACTTCTAATCCGTAGGCCACACGTTCGAATCGTGTCAGGCGCACCATTAATGATACCCGTTCCAAAATGAGTCGAGTCGCCCCAAGGAACTTCTCCTCGAGGCGCTCACGGAACCGGACGTGAACGTCTCCGCTCATCCGGCTCTTCCTATCCCGTCTTTGGTATCACGTTTTGCCAGTGGGCAAACAGCCCAGATTGCTTACACGCAATGCGCTTCAGGCAGTGGACTGCAAGCCCTTTGTGGTTCCGCAGTCTCTTACAATTACGCATGACCCATCTTACTAACCTGCAGTCTATACCGGTTCCAAAATGAAACCCGGATTTCAAATCGTGGCGGGAGCATATTCTTATATGTGACTATGCCTGTGGCTGAGGGAGGATCCGGCTTTGCCGCGTCCGACCGGGGAACGTGCTCGCGCCGCATGCCGCGACAACTATAACGGATCTTCCGAAAAATCCCAAGTACAAATCGAGGCTAAAAAAAACCGACATTCGTAGCTACGAATATGTAAAGTATATTTTTTAATAATATATTGAGTTTTTAATTATTTGCATATATAATGTAGCAACGATTTATATTACCCGAACAAAAAAGACAGTAGGCAGCAAACAGTACCAATCTGTCCTGCTGGTAAAAAGCGTGCGGATCAATGGGAAGCCAAGACATGAGACGATTCTGAATTTGAGCCAATGGTCCAATGAGCAGGTGGCGGCGCTAGAGTTTGCCCTGAAAGGCAACAAGGGAATCGGGACCCTCGATGAGGTGACGGCAACGACAGAGAAGAGGATTGGCGGAGTGTTGGTTGTGGCCCATTTGGCCAAGAAGCTGGGCATTACAGAGGCTCTAGGAACGACGAAGGAAGCGCGCTTGGCCATGGCCTTAATCGCGGGTCGACTCCTCACCCAAGGATCGCGGCTCAGGCTATGCGAATGGCAAAAGATG
>CANNCG010000049.1 GCA_947502965.1 bacterium
TCCGGGGAAAGGGTCTTTGCGGACAAAGCGTATTGTCTCAAGCCTGCACAAACGGTCATGAAAAAGAGGGGCGCACACAGCGCCGCCATGTTGCGAAACAATATGAAATCCAAGAACAAAGACTTGGACAAGTGGCGGTCCAGAATGAGATCCCCATTCGAATGCATCTTCTCTAAATTTGAAAAAAGGGCGCGTTACCGTGGCTTGGACAAAATGCAGTTCCAGCTCTTTATGGATGCCATTGTTTGGAATCTCAAAAGAGTGGTTGTGATAACGCCATTGCCCAATCTGAGTGGGGCATAGCGCTCCAAAGGGCGACCTGCGCCTATTTGGCGTAAAATCCACTGGATTTTACGCCAAATAGGCCACAAAACGCTTCTTTTATCGATTTTTATCGGATTTTTACAAGAAAATCAGATCCTGCACGTTTTTTGCTTTGTTTTGCGACAGCGCCACAAGGCAACCACGATGCGTCGTTGGTTTCTTTCCGCCTTGGATGCTTTGGCCAGAGATCCAAAATTAGATCTCCTCCAATTCTTACGCCATCTTGACTCCACCCCTTAGCGTACCGATTACCCATCGGGACAGCCCCTCCCTTGCTGCGTATCCGCCTGATTGTTACAATGCCGACCTATGAAAAAATCTATCTATAAACGTATTCTGTTAAAAATGAGTGGGGAAGCTTTCAAAGGAGATCGGGAATACGGTATCGACCCTCAATTTTTGCGCTATGTCGCGAATGAAATCAAAGATGCCATGACCATGTCGGTCCAAATCGGCATCGTCATCGGCGGGGGCAATATTTTTCGGGGCATCGCGGGTGCGGCCAATGGAATGGAGAGGGTCACCGCGGACTATACCGGCATGTTGGCCACGGTCATGAATGCACTGGCCCTACAGGACGCACTCTCAAAAGTAGACGTTGATTCTCGGGTACAAACCGCCATTGAGATGAGGGAAGTTGCGGAGCCCTTTGTCCTACGTCGGGCGATCCGTCATATGGAAAAAAACCGGGTCGTGATTTTTGCCGGCGGTACAGGGAACCCCTATTTCACCACAGACACTACCGCAGCCTTGCGCGCTGCAGAGATTCGTGCCGATGCTATTTTCAAAGCCACCAAAGTGGATGGTGTCTATGATGAAGATCCTGCCACCCACCCAGATGCCCTCAAATACGATACGATAGACCATATCGATGTGCTCAACCGTCAGCTACGTGTGATGGACAGTACAGCCTTGTCATTGAGCATGGACAACCACATTCCCATTATGGTTTTTAACCTCACTGAAAAAGGCAATATCAGAAAAATTCTATCGGGTGAAAAAATCGGCACCTGTATCGGAGGAAAGTCATGACTGAACTGAAAGACAGAATGGAAAAATCCATAGAGTCGCTCAAAAGCCATTTGGCCAGCTTTCGGACAGGTCGGGCAAATCCAGACCTGTTATCCAAACTCATGGTGTCCTGTTACGGCTCCCCCACGCCCCTACGACAAGTGGCCAACGTCACCGTCCCTGAAAATAGGGTATTGCAGATCACCGTTTTTGATAAAACCATGGTCAAAGAAGTCGACAAGGCCATCCAAATTTCAGATTTGGGTATAAATCCTTCGGTGGATGGCACCACCATTCGTCTCCGTCTGCCGGAACTCACCGAAGACAGGCGTCGTGATCTCGTCAAACAGGTCAAAAAAGTCCTCGAAGACGCGAAGGTTTCCCTGCGTAATATTCGCAGAGATGCGGTCGAGGATCTCAAGAAACAAGAAAAAGCCAAAGAACTCCCTGAAGATGAAAGCAAACGTCTCCAAGACGATATCCAGAAGCTCACCGACAAGTATATTGGCATCATGGACCAACTGGCCAAAGACAAAGAAACGGAGATCATGACCCTCTAATGTCAGCTGACCTCGCCGCTTTGGGGCTCTCAGTAGACAAGATGCCCGTCCACATTGCCATCATCATGGATGGCAATGGCCGCTGGGCAAAACGCCGTTTTTTGCCTAGCAATGCCGGCCATCGCAAAGGCGCTGAGGCCTTCAAACAAACGCTCAAAACCTGCGTTTCTTTGGGAATCAAACATTTCTCGGTGTATGTGTTTTCGACAGAAAACTGGCGTCGCCCCGAACAAGAAGTAGGGTTTCTCATGGATCTGATGTGCTATTTGATCGACCGTGAAATCGCACAGCTCAAAATGAGCGGGGTCCGCATGAAGGTTCTGGGCCGTATCCAAGCGCTCCCCGAAATGTTGCAAGAAAAAGTGCGCCGTCTGGAATCCGAAACTGCGCACAATACCGCGATTCAGGCCAATCTCCTTATCAACTATGGTAGCCGTGCAGAAATCGTCGATGCTATCCAAGAAATAGCCCAGGAAGTCTTGCAGGGACGCCTCAGTAGTGACGCTATCGACGAACGCTGTGTCTCGGAACATCTCTATAGCAGAGGTATTCCAGATCCGGACCTGTTGATTCGAACGGGTGGCGACTTCCGTGTCAGCAATTTTATGCTCTGGCAATCCGCTTACACAGAGTTTGTCATCACCAATACATTGTGGCCAGACTTTGACAAAAACGCACTCGTGGACGCCATTCGTATCTACCAAGGTAGGGACCGTCGCTTCGGGGGCGTTCATGCAAAATAGGGTCATCACCGCATTTTTGTTGCTGGGGATTGCTATTTTTGTGATCTATTACGGGCAATTGCCCATGTATCTGTGGGTTTCTTTTGTCGGACTGGCCTGTGCCTATGAGCTCATCCAAATGGCGAAAAAGAACACGACAACCCCCTACGAGATCCCCATATATGCCGCAGTGGCCTGCGCCATTACTAGTGCCTACCTCCCCATGACGCAGGGCCTATGGCGCAGTCCTGCGATGATGATAGCCGCGATGTCTGTATTGGCTTTTTCGTTTTTTGAGCTATGGCACAAAAAGCTCTTTTTTACACAAACCCGTTGGGCCATGACATGGCGCATCGCCGCATTTGTCTCGCTCACCAGCCCCTATATCTATCTCGTTCGCCAGGGAAACGATGGTGTTTTGCATATTTCTTTTTTCTTGCTGATTATCTGGGCTACCGATGTTTTGGCCTTGTTTGGAGGCCGATTTTTTGGCAAAACACCCCTGAGTGACATCAGCCCAAATAAAACGAGGGAGGGGTCTTTGATAGGCTTTTTAGGTAGCGTCATTGTTTCTCTTGTTTACATTATTGTTGTTTATGTTTATTTTGATATTCACATGAATGTGCTGATCTATACCGCCTTTGCCGTGGTAGTCAGTCTTCTTGCTCAAGGGGGAGACCTTCATGAATCACTGGTCAAGCGTCGGATGCAGGTCAAGGATTCATCTGGGCTCTTGCCTGGGCACGGTGGTGTTTATGATAGGGCAGACAGCACACTCTTCGTCATGCCACTGGTGTTTTATTTGTTACATTACTAGGCGTTTACCAAAAGGGGATTGAAACATGCAAACCATTGTCAAAAAGCGCCTGTGTATTTTGGGGAGTACGGGCTCTATTGGAACACAGGCATTGGACATTGTCAGGGCCTTTCCTGATCATTTCGAAGTCATAGGTCTAAGTGCCGGCACCAAGCTCGATCTGCTCAAAACCCAAATTCTGAACCATACCCCGCAGTGGGTGATGATTCGGGACAATGCCGCACGCGAGGCCTTGCGGACATGGGCCGCCACACTGCCCTTCTCCCTCCACATCTTGGATACCGAAGCGGACTTGACTACCGCCTTGTCCGACCCCGCCTTGGATGTTGTCATCATGGCCATCGTGGGAACAGCGGCACTAATCCCGACAGCCGCTGCATTGCTGGTAGGCAAAACCGTGGGTCTTGCATCCAAAGAAGTATTGGTGGCCGCGGGCGATATCATGATGGATTTGGCCCGCCGTCATGGGGGATCTTTGCTGCCCATTGACTCCGAACATGCGGCACTCCAGCAATGCATGACCAGCCTCAATGGGGATAGCTCCCAGCTATCACGGGTCATTTTGACCGCATCTGGGGGTCCTTTTCGCACCCGAAACCCGGTGACATTTGCGGATATTACACCCGCCGAAGCCCTCAAACATCCACGCTGGCAAATGGGACCCAAAATCAGTATTGATTCCGCTACCTTGATGAACAAAGGCCTCGAAGTCATCGAAGCCCACTATCTCTTTGATATCGCGTATGACAATATCGAGGTTTTGGTGCACCCCCAGAGTATTGTGCATGCCATGACGGAATCCATTGATGGCAATATTATCGCCCATCTGGGACCCCCCGACATGCGGTTTCCGATTCAATACGTCATGACCTATCCCGACAAGTGGATAGCCCCTTGGCCCCGTTTGGACATAACCCAAATGGGTGCGCTTACCTTTGAGCCCCCCGATTTTGAGGCCTTCCCCTTACTCAAAATGGCTTATGCGTGTGGCCGCGCAGGCGGCAGTCTGCCCTTGGTGATGAATGCGGCCAATGAGGTCCTTGTCAGCCATTTTCTCGCAGGCCGGATCTCCTTTTTAGAGATTGCCCAAGGTGTCGAAAAAACAGTCGTCCATTTTTCCGGGCGACATGTCCAGACACTCGCAGATCGGGTCGCGCTGGATATAGAAGTCAAACGCCATGTCAGCCAGTGATTATTATTTGTTGGTCAATCATGTGTTTCACGACCAACCCCAACGCATGGTCGATATTCTCAATCGGTTTCCCGATCTGACGGCGCTGACCCGCCATGCCCGTGACTATGCCAGAGAAACACAGCTCTCCGAACGACAAAGCAAGCTGCTCATGGCCGCCTTATCTGGGTTTTCCGCAGACCAGGTACGCCATGCCCTCGCGGCTCAGGGATGCGAGGTCCTCACTTGGGACAGTGACCATTACCCTGACTTGCTCAGAGAGATTCCCGACCCCCCCCCGGTTCTGTATGCCCATGGCCGACTCTCCCTCCTATCACGGGAATGCTTTGCCGTCGTGGGATCACGGGATATGACCCCCTATGGGAAAGAAGTCACCACACGGTTGGTACAAGACATCGCTACCTATTTTTTGGTGATCTCTGGACTGGCCTCTGGGGTGGACACTGTGGCCCATGAAACCACTGTTCGTTTGGGGTATCCAACCATTGCGGTGGTGGCCACCGGCCTGGACCGTGTCTACCCCGCAGAAAACAAAGCTTTGGCAGCCAAAATCATTGAAAATGGACTCATCCTCAGCGAGTACCCCCTGGGCACACAGGCCGTGGGCTATCGATTCCCCCAGCGCAACCGTATCATTTCTGGGCTGAGCCGGGGTATGCTCATTTGCGAAGCCAAACAACAAAGCGGGGCGATGGTCACCGCCCGCCATGCCATGGAACAAAACAGAGATGTGTTTGCCGTTCCAGGTCCCATTTTCTCGCGGCAATCCGACGGATGCCATGCCTTGATCCAAGATGGTGCCAAATTGGTACGCGGGATAGAAGATGTTTTGGGGGAATACAGCTTTTTGCCCTTTCCCAAAACAAAACGGGTCCCCTTGGCCAGTCTCACACAAGAGGCGCTGCCGCCTGTTCTCACTGGCACAGACGCCGATATTTGGGGACTTTTGGGGAAAGACCCTATCCAACTGGAAGATATTTTGGAACAAACTCCCTTATCCGTATCCCAGGTTTTGCCAATTCTCTCGCATTTTGAAACCCAAAAGTGGCTCTCTGTTTTGCCAGGCCAATATTATGCCCGTACCCATGGGAGCCAATGACCATGTCTATCCCACTTGCCCTTTGTGATTTGTTTCCAGGAACCCCGACACGTAGTTTTGTTACAACGCGATTTGGATCCTGTGAACAAGGTCAAATTCTCTCAGAAATGTTCCCAGAACGGGTGGTGCGCATGCAGCAAACACACTCTGCCAACGTGGTCTGTTATCGCCCTGTTGCCGGACCTGATTTGGCATGGAATACCGATGGGCCAGAGACCCCCGTGTCCTACCCGCTACCCATCGAAGGGGGTATCTGCATACCCGATACGGATGCCCTATGGACCGCTGAAACAGATACGCTCTTGCTCGTCAAAACAGCAGACTGTCTTCCCCTCTCTTTTTATCACCCCGCCGGCATCGTTGGCGTCATTCATGCCGGTCGGAAAGGGCTCAATACCGGCCTTATCGCCAACACTTTTCGCGATGTTTGCCAGGCCCTCCAGCATCCCAAACGCTACGACATTTCCCTGAAAAAAAACAATACACCGACCCCTTTTCCCTTTTGGATTCATTACGGAGCATCGATTTGCGTACACTGCTATCAAATCGACCGGGACATCAACCTCCATATGGATCTCCGACAACATGCCGTTTTGCAGGTCCAGAAGGCCTTGGCGGGCCATGTGCTCCGAGAAACCTTTTCGCCCTTTTGCACGGCGTGTCACCGCCATCTCTTTTTTTCCTATAGAGGCGGAGATGCCACCGATCGTTTGTATTCAGGGATTGTGCGACCAGGGCCGGGCATGTAGGGGGATGCCCCTTCTAGAGTGAAACCGGGACCGGATGTCTTTCCACTATTGGCGCTGTCGCGGCATGCTGCGCGAGCACGCTCCCCGGTCGGATGCGGCAAAGCAGGATCCTCATTAGAACGGATCTTCCTATAAAATTTCGAGGCTAAATATACCCGTTCCAAAATGAAACCTAGATTTTCAAGGTGAATGAAGGAGATGCAGGTCCAAGCCAATAAACAGGCGGATCTCTGCCTTGAATTCGAGGGAATCGTTTGAGAAAAAGTAAGCGCTCCAAGAACCCCATACTACCGGACCAAAAAGCCAGGCCGTAAAATGAAGCTCAAATCAGAAGAGGAGAGCAGTTATGAGAAAAGACGTGCAAGGAAGTACGTGGTATTGGGCGGCCGAATATGCGTGTTGGCGATCAG
>CANNCG010000050.1 GCA_947502965.1 bacterium
AAGCTCCGTGTCGACTTAGCGCCAAAAGAACGGCGACAGACTCTCTGATTTCGCTACCATCTTTAAAACCACTTCCACAAAGAATCACCGCAATTTTCTTCATTTATATTTTCCTTTAGATCTTTTTAGTAAATACCAATCTGGGATCAGAATCCCACGTTCAAGTTCTAAGTGCAACACCTGGGATTTTTGATCCCAGAAAAAAGGTATAAAACTGAAATGAAGCGATCTGACTAGAACAGCGCAGCTGCCCACGCAGCGGGGCGAAGATTCTAGACAGGTTAGCGGAATGGAAGTTAGAGGGAGGGCCTGTCCAGAGGCTGTATAGTAGGGTTAAGACACTTTTTAGGCAGGGTGTATTTGGCAACAAACCACGCAAAGAAAGGCTTAACCCCATGCATAAAAATACGGCAAATAAAATCCATTCGTACAGTCATTTAACACGCGAAGAGCGCGAGGAGATCTCAATTGAGCATAGAACTAGGCTACTCAAAACGCAGGATAGCCCGGACTCTGAAACGAAACGTGAGCACGATTACTCGAGAATGTTCTCGAAATCAGCCCCCGTCAAACTACCAATTACCCTCAAAGTCAGCCCTCAACATGCAAGATGCGCTTGTTCTCAGCCTTCAAGACTTACCCCAAGCGCTTAGAAAATCTATCCCCTACGACAATGGCACTGAAAATGTTCGACATGGGGCGATTAACCAGGCCCTCGGTACGGCCTCTTTTTTCTGCCAACCTTACAGCCGTTGGGAAAAGGGCTCTGTCGAAAATGTCATCGGTCTCATCAGACGCACCTACCCCAAAAAAACGGACTGGAACTTGATTTCACAGTCCGATTTCGATACCATCCAGTTTAGGCTAAATAACCGTCCAAAAAAATGTCTTAACTTTCTATCTCCGGCTGAGGCCTATGCTGTTGCACTTGCTGCTTGAATGTGGGAATGATTGGGGGGGAATGGATAGTTTAATGTCTAAATTGAGTATGACAATAGGGGCCTTGGCACTGAGTCTGTCTGTCTTTTTCGGGGTTCATGTTCACGGCATTACGGTTGAATCGTATTCTTCGGAATCTTTTTCGGTGCAAAATCCTTCGTTTTCTGGGGGGACATCGGCACCCATTAATATGAATGGACAGGTTATTAGGTCCTCAGGGCTCGTGGTTTTGGGTTATAATTACGGGTTCTTTGGCATAGAGGCGGGACGGCCCTTAAGCAGTATCCAAAATCCTGAATCGAATGATCCCCTTATCGCCGCCAAAGTATTGGGGGCCCCTCTTTTTTATCCCAATCCTTTTTCTATTTCCTCTGGCGCTGAGCTGGGATACAAATTGTCTAAGAATATGGATATTGAAATTCGCTTTTATGACATTCGGGCGAATGAAATTTTTCGCAAAACCTTTTTGGCTAGTCATTTTGGCGGTATGTCTGGCTATAACAAAGTCTTCTTCGATCGCTCGACTATCGGGCGCTATGACTTGCCAGCAGGGATTTACTTTTTTGTCCTGATACACGACGGTAGTGTGTTGGGTCGTGGAAAGTTTGCGGTGAAACAATGAGGATATTATTTGTAGCCCTGTTGATCTCCTTGATGGCTTGGTCGGTGACACAGGCGGCGGTGTTTGACACGATTACAGATTTGGGGGCCTCTGCACGCTTTATCGCAGTGGGCGGCGTGGAGGGGTTTTCACAGTCAGCCTCTTCTATTTTTGAAAATCCAGCAGCATTGTACCGTGTTGATCAAGCCAGTTTTTCTTTTTTCACGGCAACAGTGATGAATGAAGCCAAATACAATCAGGTCTCCTTGGTGACGGAAACAAGTTTGGGCAGATTTGGGTTTGGGTATATGGGTGTGTCTGTGACCGATTTGCAGCATACGGGCGAAAATTCGCAACATGAGTTTTATGTCAAAAGTTTGTTTGACTCTCAGAATATGGTGCTCAAATTGTCCTATCAAAATAGCCTTGCCCCAGATTTGCATCTGGGGGGCAGTTTGGTTCATTACGAACAATCGTTTTTCGATGTGACTGGTTCAGGGAACAATGCGGATTTGGGCCTTATATGGGTACAAAATTGGGGGCAGGTCTCTTTTGCGGTCAAAAATATTATTTGGTATGGGGTTGTGACTTATGGCGATGGCAAACAAGAAACAGTGGCTACGGATCTGGTCTTGGGATACGGATATCGCTTTTTTGAGGAATTTGAAGTAATGGGGCAGGTGATGCGTCGTCAAAATGCAAATCTCTTCTCTTTGGGTCTTGTTTATAGCCCTTCTTTCTTGCCTTATGTTAGTTTGATGGGGGGATACCGGGAATATCTGGTGTTAGGGGAGTCAAGAAATAAAATGGCAATGGGTTTGGGACTTCATTTGTTTTCACTTGATTTCTACTACGCCTACGAGAAAAGTGATCATATTGAATTTGATGGAAAACACAGCTTTTCTGTGGACGTGAATTTATGAGAGAGAAGACAGTGCCGATGCTACAACGACGATATAATCAAGAAAATGAAAAATCCAATTACAAATCATTGGAACCAGTGGGAGGTACTATGAAAGGTGTTTTACGTATGACTCGTGTGGCCTTGCTGGGGATGCTTTTCGCCGGAACATTGTGGGCGAATAGTCCTAGCACTATTCGTATAGAGGTTAAAATAACAGATCCCAATACAGGACTTCTCAATGGGGTTTCCCGTGTGGCGGTAAGCTTGTATGAATCCTCTTCTTCAAACAGGGCGGTGTGGACAGAGTCACAGGATGCCGTTAATTTTTCTAACGGTGTTTTTTCTATGAATTTAGGCGCAAACCCCACTGAGCCTTTTACTAAGAGCATTTTATCATTACCAACGGCTTTGTTTGGCATTGCAATAGACACCAATCCTGAGTTTTATATTCCGGTTCATGCGGTTCCTTATTCCCTCAAATCAAAATGGGCGGATGAGGTTTTGACCTTTAATTGGGCAAGCGCCAATGTGATGAATACACCGAATGTCAGCGTCTTTCCTGGAACGTTGACGGGTTTGCAGGTCTCTGATTCCTTGATAGCGTCGCGGATGATTGGCCCTGGTGCGGTATTGGATGCCCATATCACAGGGCCTATTAGTGCGACCAAAATATCTGGGGCTATTTCTTCAGCAAATCTGGGTGCGGGTGTGATAGCGGGTACCAATATTGCCAATTTAACGATTACCAACACGAATTTGGCCGAAGGCCGTTTTTCCAGCATCGTAGGCTTAGGTAATTTGACTTCCACCTTAAATTTTAATGCGGGTTCTGGTATTTTTATTCCCGGAAAATTTCAAGTGGATGGCTTTACTGGTCATGTGGGTGTGAATCTGACGGAATCCCCAAGCGCGTATTTGGATGTCAATGGCGATGTTCGTTTTCGTGAAGACATGCGTGTCAGTGGGGATGTTTATTTGCCGGCTGACTTGGGGCTTATGAGTGACAACTCCCGCGTGTTGACAGTGTCCAATGGGTTGCTGCGTCAGGTAGATGTGTCTGCTTGGGACCGTGATAGTAGCAATGATGTGACCACGTTTTTGGGTCTTACGGATACCCCTTCTACCTATTCTGGTGCTGCGACGTACTTGGTACGCGTGAATGCAGCTGGCACTGGGGTTGAATTTGTTCCCTCATTGACCGTGGGCGATGCGAGTAGTTTGGGGGGCTTTGTTGCGGCGGACTATTTGAGAAAAGGTGTCGCGGTCTCTTTTAGTGGCGGTAGCTTTAATGTGGCATCGGGAAGTACGATGAACATTCAGACCGGTGCGGGTCTCAATGTGGAAGGCAATTTGCTGGTTTCTGGGAAGCCTTTGGGATCTGTGGCCTTTCTGAATGCTATAGGTGCAGATCAACTCGGGCCAAACGCCGTTGTGGAATCAAAGATTAAAGACTTGGCTGTTACAAACTTTAAAATTGCAGACAATGCGGTGACTTCTGGGAAGATTTTTGATGGGACGATCACGAATGATGACCTTTCGCCTGCTCGCTACACGAATATTACTGGGGTCGGCACATTGGACAGTGTGGTGATCACGGGTGAGGCAATAGCGGGTGGCTTTAGCACAGAGGGTCGCCTGTCTGCAGCGACAGCGAATTTCACAGTAGCCACTGGGACAGCACCTTTTTCTGTGGTAAGCAAAACGAAAGTTGCAAACTTGAATGTGGATTTCTTGGATGATTTTGATTCGACAGCGTTTTTGAAAGTAGCGGACAACTTGTCTGATATCAAGAATAAGGAAACGGCGCGTACAAATTTGGGGTTGGGACTTTTGGCGACAATGAACGTGGTAACGAGCACGGAAATCAAAGATGGTGCCGTGACAGCAGCGAAGCTTTTCCCTGATTCAGTCACGACCAATGCGATATTGAATGGTGCAGTGACGGTGGCGAAGATGGACACCGCGGCGAATATTCGGGCGCATTTGAGTTTGGCAACGACGAACAGCGTTGTATTCGGGAATGTGAGTGCCAATGGAACGGTGAGCGCGAACGCCTTCGTGGGATCTGGTATCGGGTTGACGGATGTTACGGCGACATCTATTGCGAACGAGGCGGTAACAACTGGTAAGATTCTTGATAAGAACGTAACGTTGGCGAAGTTGGGAGATCTGTCATATTTGAGTTTCATCGTGGGTAACATGTCAAACCGACCCACGGCAGTAGCGATGAGTAGTAATGGTGATGTAACGTTTGAAGCTCCGTCTGAATTGATTATAGTGAATGGTAAGGTCACGAGTGAAAAAATTTTTGATGGGACGATCAAGAATGATGACCTTTCGCGTGGTAGCTACACGAAGATTACTGGGGTCGGCACATTGGACAGTGTGGTGATCACGGGTGAGGCAGCAGCGGGTGGCTTTAGCACAGCGGGTCGCCTGTCTGCAGCGACAGCGAATTTCACAGTAGCCACTGGGACAGCACCTTTTTCTGTGGTAAGCAAAACGAAAGTTGCAAGCTTGAATGTGGATCTCTTGGATGATTTGGATTCGAAAGCGTTTTTGAAAGTAGCGGACAACTTGTCTGATATCACTAGTTCGGCAAATGCGCGTACACATTTGGGGTTGGGAAGTTTGGCGACGTTGAGTACTATTACAAATAGTGAGCTGACTGCTGGTAGTTTCGCAAAGATTACGGGAGTGGGCCCACTGGGAAGCTTGGATGTAACGAATGGATTGAGTGCAGCAACCGGGAACTTTGGTGTGAGACAAGGAACCAGTCCGTTGACTGTCACGAGTACAACGAAAGTTGCAAGCTTGAATGTGGATCTCTTGGATGATTTGGATTCGAAAGCGTTTTTGAAAGTAGCGGACAACTTGTCTGATATCAAGAATAAGGAAACGGCGCGTACAAATTTGGGGTTGGGAGGTTTGGCGACGTTGAGTACTATTACAAATAGTGAGCTGACTGCTGGTATTTTCGCAAAGATTACGGGAGTGGGCACACTGGGACGCTTGGAGGTGAGTGGAGAAACAACGCTAGCAGGGGACGCATCTACAGGATTTACGGTGTCTCGGGCAAGTGCAGTTGATTATGGAACCAATTCTAAACCTGGTAATTATAAACCTGGTAATGATGTCGATACATTCATCTTTCAACCTGGTAGCGGAAATAGTACACCTTCAGCTTTTCGATTTAAGGGACATATATTGGTGGATTCCGCTATTTATTACAAAGTGGATTCGTACCCATCAGATTATGTCAGTAACCAACCCGACCCCATCTACATCGGCTTCGCTGGTCCCAACAACAGCATCGTCGGTAGCCTCTCCGGCCAAAACGGTGGGGACCTCCTCTCTGGGATCCAAGGTGTGAAACTCGAATCTGCGGGTGCGGATTACGCGGAGTACTTGCCTCACCGCAATGCGAACGAGACCCTCAACAAAGCCGACGTCGTCGGAGTTTTCGGTGGCAAGATCAGCCGCGATACGGTGGGTGCTGACCGGGTGATGGTCGTGAGCACCATGCCCATTGTTCTTGGTAACTGGAAACCTTCTGATAATGTCAAAGCCTCTCCTGTGGCCTTTGTAGGACAGGTGCCTGTACGGGTCAAAGGTGCGGTGAAGACGGGTGATTATGTTGTGGCCACTGGGTTGGGGGATGGGATGGCCATCGCCAAGGCGGCTGCAGATATGACCGCTGACGATATCGCCAACACGGTAGGCCAAGCATGGGAAACCAAATCATCTGCAGGGATCAACGTGGTCAATATGGCGCTCTTGCCCGATGGTGTTGCCAAAGCATTGTTATGTAGCCTAGCCAAAGAAAACAACGCCTTACAGACCGAAATGAAGGCGATGCGTGCGGATATCGACGCAATCAAGGCGGCGTTAAAGAAATAAATCCGGTAACTATCTAGCGCCCCCCCTCAAAGAGGAGTGACTGATTAAGCGCGGCCTGAATGGTTTCCAAAATATTGAGGCCTTGTTTTTTTGGGGTCTCAATAATGGAGAGTAAAACAGCATGTCGTTCAGCGCCACGCTTGCTTCTAAATCC
>CANNCG010000051.1 GCA_947502965.1 bacterium
ATACAGGCTGTATCCACGTCCCTGACAGTACCCCCGTTGGCGCAATCCTCCTGATCGCCAACACGCATATTCGGCCGCCCAATACCCCGTACTTCCTTGCACGTCTTTTCTCATAACTGCTCTCCTCTTCTGATTTGAGCTTCATTTTATGGCCTGGCTTTTTGGTCCCGTAGTATGGGGTTCTTGGAGCGCTTACGTTTTACTCTCCATTATTGAGACCTCAAAAAAACAAGGCCTCAATATTTTGGAAACCATTCAGGCGGCGCTTAATCAGTCACTCCTCTTTGAGGGGGGGCGCTAGATAGTTACAAACTCTTTCATCTGATTGAGAAGGCACGTTTGATTTAGAATTACATAAAGATTATGTGAAACGATTGGGAAATATGACAATCCTAGATAAAAAACTAAATAATGATGCCAAAAACGGTGGATTTTCAAGTAAAAAACGATTTTATGCTGACTCTGAGCTTTTTCTTAATGCAGATTTTCAATCAATGAGCGAATGGACGGCTAGCATGATTGAAGATCGGCAAAAGAAAATGGCTAAGCTTGCTGCTAAGATTTGGAAAAATAAAGTGGATTAGGGCTTTCCAGTGGTGCTAAGCCGTACTCCCCAAATTCAAATCGCCCTTACCAAAACGTCTCAACTCAGAAGTGATCTAGTACTTTCAATCGGGTCTTTATTGTATATAGATCCGTTGACATGGATGGTCTGCGTCATGGCGTAAACTCCCGCAACGCGTTTTGTAACTGGGTAATGCCCTCTACGATGCGAGGCCCTGGTCTGGCAATCAAGGCGGAGTCGATGCTGTTGATAATGCGGTTCTCTAGGACGGCGTTTGAAAAGGTAACCGCAGAGTCGCTGATGACTTTTTCTTTCAGCGTGGGATCCAAGAGCAGGACCACATCGGGGTTGCGATAGACCAGTGTGTCTCTGTTGATTTTGGGATATCTCACAGACCCTGGTTCCAAGGTATTGAGGGCGCCGGCGGATGCGATGACATGGGCAATGAGGGTGTTGCCGGCTGCCGCGATGATGGGCGGATTCCAAATGACGGCCAATACACTGAATTTGTACTCAGGTCTTGTTTTGCGAAGCCGTTGTATCGCAAGGTTCATGCTGTCGGAGAGCTTTTTGCCTTCTCTGCTTTTGCCTATGGCGTTGCCAATAATGGTAATGGCGGTGAGCAAGTCTGGCAGGGTTTCTGGGGCGGGGAGCAGCAACATTTGGACCCCGGTGTTTTCTATGGTCTGTAATTCAGCGCTCTTATTGACGCCCATACCAATGACAATGGTTGGACTTAAGTTGGCTATGAGCTCTGCATTGGGGCTGACAAAGGGGCCTATTTTGGGACGGTTTGCCACGATATCTGCGGGATAGTCGCAGTCATTTGAGACACCCACCAACGCATCTGACATGCCTAGGGCGGCAACGATTTCGGTGACGCCTGGTGCCAGAGAGACGATCTTTGTCGTGGCCATAGCTTGTGCCGAAAATAATAAGACAAACAAGATTGCAGTATATAAATAGGTTGTCATAACGGCGCCTCTTTTTTAGAAAAAATAATGTCGAACAAACGATGTCTTCCCACTTCTAATCGATATGACACATACCTTGTATCGTTGAGCTCTTGTGACATGTCTGTGGTGACCAATGGGGAGACAGTGAGCATCATCTTGTCATTTTGATACACCATGATGTTTTCCAAAACAAAGAGAAGGCGCTCTTCTTTGCGATAGATGATCAGTGGCTGATTGTGGGGAATCTTGGACAAATGTTCTTGTACGATGGCAAATTGGGAGGGCGATAGCCGAATGATAGGCACACTCAAGGGAAAGGCGTATTGGGATAAGGCCCAGAGAAGGCCTGCAATCATGGCCAGAGCAATCACCGTCATCCACTGACAGATGAGCGCCATGTGATCTACTGAATAAAAAAAGCGGCGAAGTAACTTATCAAGAGAGGGCATGGGGATCTCCTGAGAGTTTTTGAATCAGGGTCTTCACCATGTCCTCTGGCTGACATTGGAGCACGCTGTATCCCAAAACGAGATTGTCTAAAAAAATATTTTCCAAAAGCCGTTGGCATGCGATATGGGCGCCGTCGATGGCGGTTTCCGGGAGCAATACCCAAAAGCGTCCTTCGGATTGATAGGCGGCATAGTCCACATCTCGGATAAAGTTTCGGATATCGCACAAGACGGTGCGAATCATTCCGTCCATGACGGATTCGGGGAGTCTGTCGCGTAATGTGGCATGATTTTGTATTTGTATGGTGGCCACACAGAGGGGGCGTTGATACCGTTTGACCGACTTCATGAGCAATTGCATGTGTTGCAGCATATATTGAAACCCGCTGATTTGGGATTCATAGAGCTGGTAGAATTGGCCTGTTTTGGCCATGAGTTCCGGGACGGTGCCTTCTTCGACCACACGTCCATCTGCGCCGAGGACGATGACGTGATCGGCCAATTTGAGAGAGGAAAGCCGGTGGGCGATCAAAATCAAGGTCTTTTTACCTTTAAATTTTTCCAAGGTGTTTTGGATTTGATGTTCGGACTCGCCATCCAAGACAGCGGTGGCTTCGTCAAAAATCAGAATGGGAGGATCGGTCAATAAGGCTCTGGCGATGGCAATCCGTTGACGTTGTCCGCTAGACAGGGTGGCGCCGTTTGGGCCTGTCGGGGTGTCATACCCCTGGGAAAAGGAGCAAATGAAATCATGAGCATCGGCCATTCGTGCGCAATGTTCCAGTTGATCTTGGCTGACCGGTGTTTGGATGCCAAATAAAATATTGTCCCGAACACTGCCAAAAAACAGCGGAGATTCCTGGGAAACCATGCCGATTTGTGACCGAAGACTGCTGAGGCGTATCTGCTGTATAGGAAGATGGTCCAGATAAATATGACCTTCGGTTGGGGGGTAGAAACCCAGCAATAAATCGGTCAGACTGCTTTTTCCTATGCCGGACTTTCCGACAATGGCAAGCGTACGGCCTGCTTTGACATGAAAATTAAGGTTCTTTAAAATAAGATGGCCTTTATCATAGCCAAACGAGAGATTTTCAAAACGAATATCACCTGACAAGGTGACGGCTTTCCCATTTTGGAGTTGGTGTATGTTTTCTTCGGGATGGTCCAACACGGTGGAGAGTCTGGCAAAAGATATTTGTGCAATTTTGAGCTGTTGGTAGAGAGCGCTCAGCGTATGAAAGGGCTGCTGTAGCATCAGTAGGTAGGCCGTAATTGCGACCACCTCGCCTAGTGTCATGGCCCCAGAAATAATGCTGTATCCGGTATAGATACTCAGAATAATGGTCCAAAACTGGGCCAGAGTGGAGCCGGTGATGGCCTTCATAGCGGTTGTCACTGTCAAGGCAATTTCTGCCCGAAAAATGGGCTGAATCGATCGGCGTAGGGCCTTGAGTTCGGTCGACCAGTGGTGGAGTAGTTTGACGATTTTGATATGGTTAATACGTTCTTCTAAAAAACTATAGTGATCAGCCGACCGCTCTTCGCAATCCTGATGGTTTTCTTTGAGTTTTTTTGCAAAATAATGGGTTTCTAAAAATTGAAAGGGGATCCCAATCAGGGCCAATCCTGTGAGTGTGGGATTCAACATGAGGCAGAGGCTGACCATGAGAACCAGTTTGATGCTGGTGCTGATGATGTTGGGGGTAATGCTGAGGATGGCATGGGTGACATTTTGTAGGTCGGAGGTGGCCCTAAACATGAGGTCGCCAACGCGATGCAGATAGAAAAACGAGATGGGGAGCCGTTGTACCTTGAGGTAAAACATATCGTTGAGCTGGGCCAATACTTTTTGATAGACGTAAAGATCCAAAAATCCTTTGAGACTGTTGAGTACATTGAAACAAAAAGACAGGAAAAAGGGCAGAATAGACAACCAAAATAGGAGCTGGAAATCGCGATAGGGATAGGCAAAGTCAAAGAGACTCTTTAGAAACAATGGCGGTAGTAACCCTACGGTTTGGGTGCATGTGGTGACAATGAGCCCTATCAGGAGCTTGTCCCAATAAGGCCATGTAAGTTGGGAATACCGAAAGTATAGTTGTAATGCCTGTTTCAAAATACCTCCCCGCATCGTGTACCAATTACGGGTTTAACTGGCTTTGGACTGGCCATATACCATGCTTTTTTGTAGCTGCGTCGATAGATCATGCGAATAAAGGATCGATACTAGGGCATAAGCAAATGGCAATGCGGTGCCTGCCCCGCGACTGGTGATAATATGGTCGCAGACCACAATCGGGTCATGGCTATAGCGGCAGTCTGTCATCTGGCCCTCTGTTGCAGGAAAAGACGTGGCGTCTCTATTGTGTAGAATGCCCAGGGCATTGAGAATGCGTGGGGCCGCACAGATGGCGGCTATCCACCTTTGAGCGTGATGTTGTTTGAGAATTAGGTTTTTGACCATATCACTCTCTTCGAGGTTAGATGTTCCGGGTTCACCTCCTGGTAAAATCAGCATGTCGGGAAGCTGATCTGGCATGCGGATCAGTTGGGTGTCCACACGAACGCGCAAGCCACGGGCGCTGGTGATTTCTTCCCCGCCTACGCCCAAGAGAGAGACGGTAACCCCAGCGCGACGCAAAATATCAAGCGGGGCAATGGCTTCGATTTCTTCAAACCCATGGGCGAGTAACAGGTAGGCATGAGGCATTTCCCCGAGATTCTCCATGCTTAGCGAGCTGTAACGGGGTGCGAAGGGGTCCTACGAACAAAGGGGAGAGGGACTACCAGGGCTTTTTCAGGCGTATTTCGAATGGTGACATGCAGTGTGGTGCCAGGCGCAGACATACTTTTGGGGACCAGTGCCATGCCGATGGGCTTGCCCAACGTAGGAGACAGCGTCCCTGAGGTGATATGACCGCCTTCCAAGATGGGGTAGCCGGTTCTAGGGATGGCGTTGCCTTGCATCTCTATGCCCACGGTGGTCATTAGGTCGGCATCGGCGTCTAGGGCGTGCTTGCCAAGAAACGGGTGCTTGCGTTGGATGACCCAGTCGGCATAGCGGGTGACCAAGGGGCTGAGCGTTTCGCTCAATTCTTGGCCATAGAGAGGGAGTCCGGCTTCAATGCGTAAGCTATCCCGTGCGCCCAACCCACATGGCGTGGCACCGACGCCAATGGCAGCCTCGAAAACAGCTGTGGCAAGGCCATGTGGCAGCATGAGCTCGAACCCATCTTCACCGGTATAGCCCGTTCTGGAAATCCAGAGGGTGGCGTCGTTGTAAACTATGGGGCGTAATCCAAAGGGCGGCATATCGGAAAGATTTTGGTCGAGGATGTGGCTCACGATTTGGGCAGCTTTAGGACCTTGAATGGCGATGAATCCGTGGGTGTCATTGTAGGGAGTAATGCGAACACTGGGCGGTTTGTGTTCGGCCAACCATGTCTGAATTTTACTGGCGTTAGAGGCATTGACGATGAGCAGATAGTCCGTCTCCATCGGACCCACCATGATGTCATCACGTACCCCCCCCTCATGGTTGAGGAGCATCGTGTAGACAAAGAGCCCTTTTTTGACCTTGCTCAAGGTATTGCAAGACATGTGTTCTAGAAAACGAAAAGCCCCTTCCCCAGAGATATGTAACATGCCCATGTGAGAAATATCAAAAATACCGGCTTGGGTGCGTACGGCATGATGTTCTTCTTTGATAGTGGTGTACCAGAGGGGCAATGTGTAGCCAAAAAAAGAAGTTAGTTTGGCACGATACTTTTCATGAATGGGCATGAGGCATGTGGGTGCACTGTTTTTGTCTATCATGGATAACTCCTCGCAACCGCCCCTTTTGGCAAGACCTTAAAAAAAATAGCGGTTATTCCTAACCTAGGAATAGCCGCTATGTACGAGAGTCGAAAGGGAATTCCCTTTCCAAACAGGATTTAAGCGATGATCTGCGTCACAACGCCAGCGCCTACAGTACGTCCACCTTCGCGAATCGCGAAGCGCATACCTTCTTCACAGGCAACCGGTACAATCAACTCAACTTCAATACTAACATTATCACCAGGCATAACCATCTCGACACCACTCG
>CANNCG010000052.1 GCA_947502965.1 bacterium
GCAAAGGAGCTGATCATTAGATAGAACAGGCTATGGAAATATGGAAAACTTCAGAGCAAGTTTCCCACAGTTCCACAGCCACGACGACGACGAATTTTATATCTCTTTTTTTTAGAACTTTGGTCCACCGTTAGGGGGCAAGCTCAGACATGCCAACGTTAGAAGACCCCTTATTTGCAAGCATGCCAACGCAAGCCGTCCAGACCGCTGCTGCCTTTCTCTTTCAAACGGAGTTTGTCTCTTTTGAAACAGATGCCCTCGAAGAATTTAAAACCTGGGTAGAAAAAATGATCGAGGAGGGGAATTTGCTTCCCAAAGCAAAAGAAACGTTCGACGCCTTTGTCGCATTAAGAGAACGCTTTGTGGCCATGCTCATCGCCCTCCAAGAGGCCTTTGCCACACCGGCACCCGCCAACACCCTCAGCGAGTCAGAAGCCGCCGCCAGATTTATGTCTGGTATCGTCCAAAAACCAGCCACCCCGACCACCACCGCAGAGGCTGAAAGCCCCGCAGAAGCCGAGCCTGAAGTATTAGAGGTCCTTCTCTAATGACGTCTCTCTGCTGGGGTTTTTCCAGCAGAGAGACCCTCAAGCACGTTCTGCCAAATACTCCCAACGTGCCATTTTGGACTCTAGGCTCTCTTCGATTTCAGACAACCGCAGCCCTGCCGCTTTGTAGGCATCTGCCGTCGTGGTATCAGACAGAAACAGCTTCGTGAGTCCTTCTTTTTCCGCTTCTAAAGCCTCTATATCCGTCTCTAGTTTTTGAAATTCTGATTGTTCTTTAAAACTTAGATTTTTCTTTTTGTTTGACTCAGGTGTCAGGACCACGATAGGCGATTTTTCATGCACTGGCACAGGCACCGGAATAGGCTTTACTTTGAGACTATCCGCATAATCGGAATACCCACCCCAAAACGGGGCAATCCCCCCTTTGCCATCAAAGACAAACAACTGATCCACAACCCTATCCAAAAAATAGCGATCATGGGAAATAATCAAAACGCAGCCCTTGAAGCCCAACAAAAAAGACTCCAAAACCGACAAGGTCATCACATCAAGATCATTCGTCGGTTCATCAAACAAAAGAAAATTGGGATTCTCCAAGAGCATGCACACCAACTGCAAACGCCGACGCTCCCCTCCAGAAAGTTTGGCGATGAGGGTATTAAAACTACTGGTTGGAAATAAAAAACGCTCTAGCAACTTTGATGCAGAGACCCGAATCCCATCATGCATGGTGATCTGTTCCCCATATTGCTTGGCATAGGCCAAGACAGACATGCTCGGATCCATGCCATCGCTTTGCTGTTCGAAGTGTCCAAACTGGGTATTCACACCCGTATCCACGATCCCTGTATCAGGGAGAATACGCTCCGATATGAGATTAAAGAGGGTGCTTTTACCAGCGCCATTGGGACCCAATATGCCTATTTTATCGCCTTCTTTAAAGGTATAGGAAAAAGGCGTCAAAACAGAGTGGTCTCCAAACGATTTGGTAATGGCTTTAAGCTCTAAAATCTTTTTGCCCATACGCCGTCCCGCCACACCCAATTCGATAGCGGACTCTTCTTGCATCCCCGTTCGGTTTTGCATGACTTCGATTCTCTCTTTGCGGGCTTTTTGTTTGGTGGAGCGTGCTTTGGGACCGCGCTTCAACCATTCCAATTCCACACGCAACACCGATTGAATCGTGGCTTCGAGATTCTGTTGCGCGGCCAAGCGTTCGGCACGTTGTTCCAAAAAAACAGGGTAATTGCCGTCATACTGAAAGAGCTTTTGTTGGTCAATTTCGAGAATGCGGTTACAAACACGGTCCAAAAAATAACGGTCATGCGTCACCATGAGCACAGAAGCCTGACTCCGCTTGAGCATGGCTTCCATCCAATCAATGGTTTCAATATCCAAATGATTGGTCGGCTCATCCATGATTAACAAATCGACATCTTCAAAAAACAGACACGCCAATTCAATTTTTTTGATCATTCCTCCGGACAAGGTACCCATTTTTTGATTCAAATGCTCAATGTGCAATTCCTTGAGGATGGAGGTCACGCGGTGTTCATAATCCCAAGCCTGGGCCAGATCCATACGCACCATCAAATCTGACAAAGCCATGCCAGCCACTTGCGCATGAGGGCCTTCCATCTCATCGAGGCAATGATGGTATTCCCGAAGGGTGGTCACCACATCCGAATCGCCCCGAAACAGATGCTCTAAGATGGTATCGTCTGGAGCAAAAACAGGTGATTGGGCCAACAACGCCACCGACAAACCAGGCGTGAAATTAATTTTAGCATTTGGGGTTGTAATGGCCGTCGCAATTTCAGAAAGCAAGGTACTTTTTCCGCAGCCATTGACGCCGATCAAGGCTATTTTTTCGCCAGATTCCATGGCAAAGCTTACATTTTGGAACAGGTCTTTTGCACCACGCGATGCACTGAGGTTTTGAACAGAGAGTAATATCATTTGGGCAGTATATACACGTTGCAAAGTACAATCCAGGCTTCAAATCATGACGGGAGTTCAGAGATAGGCTAATCCAAGGAAAAATACGCGAATCCCTTTGGATCCCATAAACGCTTGGGCTTAGGTGGATAGACAGTTACGCGGAAACAGAATCTCCAAACGCCCTGCCTCAACGGTCATCTCCGCCCCCAACTCCGTCACCATACCCAAAAGGCCGGAGAAATCTTGTGTCTCTTCAGAGTCCACCCATAAAACACTCAAGACAATCCCATTTTGGGCATCAAAAACCAGGGTAATCCGTACTGGTGACGTATGTAGGGCAACCCCCAAAATTGCACCAAACAAAAACAATAACAGTTCGTGACAGACAATGACATCCAGACGTACGGTCTGAGACGGCGTGAAATCAAATATCGCCGTCGCCATATTGCCCCTGTGCTGCCAAACAGCCAATTCCCATGCGTCTTTCACCGACTGAGAGAGCTCTATTTGTGTAGCACTCTGACCTGGTCTCACAGTAAAACGCGCCACCGCATCCAACATCGTGTGAATACGCGCGGCGGCATCTTGGACCTGTTTGAGCATAAAACGGTCTGTATCATCCTGTATACGCACCTGTAGCAAATCAGAAAAACCCGATACTGCGGTCAATGCATTTCGCAACTCGTGGGAAAGCCCACGCATAGCATTGATATATAAAAGGGGACGATCGGGATGTGTCATCGAATCTCTATTCCGTATTTTTTTGCTTTTTGATACAGCGTGGTTCTAGAAATCCCCAGCTTTTTGGCGGTTTGCAATACATTTCCTTCCGTTTTATGAAGGGCATCTGAAATGGCACGGCTCTCTAAAACATCCAAGGGTACAATCTCTGAAAAGTCGCCAGTCGGGGACGGCAAAAAACCTTGAACGGACAGCCCCATCTGACCAGGCTGCATCGACAACACCATGCTCGTAATCGGCTGACCTTGGGCCAATACCAGCGCACGTTGCATCATGTTTTCCAACTCTCGCACATTGCCTTCCCATGACTGGGCCAAAAGATAGGCCTGCGCATCTTCACGCAATCCAGCAAATACCACCCCAAAACGGGCAGATGCCGCCTGTAAAAAATTAATAGCCAAAGGCAGGATATCCTCACGTCTCTCACGCAAAGGGGGCATTCGAATAGGAAAAACGTGTACCCTATAGTACAAATCTTTTCGAAAACGACCTCGCTCCACTTCTTTTTTGAGATCCAAGTTTGTCGCCGCAATAATGCGAACATCAATCTGAATTTTTTCAGTTCCACCCACACGCTCAATTTCACGGCTTTGCAATACCCGCAATAACTTCACCTGTAAATCAAGCGGCATTTCCCCTATTTCGTCCAAAAACAGCGTCCCTTTATGCGCCAATTCAAATTTTCCCACATGCCGTTGTTCCGCACCGGTGAAAGCACCACGCTCATGCCCAAACAATTCAGATTCCAGCAGCTCTTTGGGAATGGCCCCACAATTCAGGCTAACAAAGGGCTGTTTTTTACGTTTCGACTGATAGTGAAGCACAGACGCAAGCACATCTTTCCCTGTTCCCGTTTCGCCTTCCAGAAGCACCGTGATGTCATTTTCAAGCACCAGTCCCACAGACTGATAGACCGCCTGCATATGGGAACTATTCGCCACCAAGACCACGCCATCACCGCCTTGTACCGGCCCCAAAGCGTGCATGGTTGGCGTATGTTTACCCATGAGGGTCTCATTTTCTCTCGAAAAAACCTCAAATGTCAGCACCCCCAACACATCCAACACGGTTACCAAATGCGCCGTAGACATATCTGAGGCCTCTTCGAGAGGCTCCCAAACCGCAGTGCCACCCACGTTTTCCGATGATCTAGATAACCCACTCTGTTCTTCTTGCCACCGCAGCAGGGTGGACTTGAGAGAAAACACCATGAGTGCCAACTCTTTCAGGGTTAGTCCTTTTTTGCCATATTCTCTAAGTAGATGATGCCAAAACGTCAGGACTGGCTCAAACTGTTTTGTTTGTATTTTGGGCAAGTGGGTAGCACCAGCCACCGTTAACACCTGTTCAAAAAAAGGTTTTGTGCTTTCAGAAATTGCAGCAAACCGATCGGAAACATCATCCCGCAATTGGGGATTTTTTCGAAGATCATCCAACCACGCTTCAAACAAAAAGCGATGATCCGAACTGTCATTTGCGGAAAGATCAAACGGCGTCACGGCGTTGTTGTTCCTCCAAAGCCCAAAGTTTTGTCATCATCATAAAGGAATAAACAAAACAAAACCCCGCTACAATCAAGCCACGCATCCCATCACGATACCCTTTGAAATAAAAAAAACTCTGGGTAAACATCCCCAAAGAACGAGAAAAAATCCCCATTTTATTCAATACAAAAGGATGCTCTCCTAAAAAATATTCGGCCTCCATCGTTGTGGCCATGTTCATTTTTTCAAAATAATAATGCAGTCCATCACAGGTATTATGACCTATGTAACACGCCTCTTCATCGTCTACCCGAGCACCAACACCCGTCGTAAAAAATCTGGTATGCACCACTTCTTGATTACTGGTAAGCGTCGATTTACGAATAAATCGCTGCTGCCAATCCGGATACCAGCCAGAATGGGCAACCCACTCCCCCAGTAGCAAATTACGACGCGGAATCTCCAGCATGTCGGCATCAGTCGACTGGCAAAAATTTTGAATATACGCCTGAGCACCTGCCGACAAATACTCATCGGCATCCATAATGAGAATCCATTCGGTCTCTAATTTTTCGATGCCATGCATCCGTTGCTCTAGCCAGTTTGTCCAAGCTTTTTGATATACATTTGGCGTGAATTTTCGGGAAATCTCACAAGTACTATCAGTGGAAAAAGAATCTACAATCACAATTTGATCTACAAAATGACAACTTTCCAAACATCTGGCCAAGTATTTCTCTTCATTTTTTGTGATGACAATTAAACCGATGGACGACATGGATTTGGCCTCCCGAAATGTATCCCTTCCAAAATGAAATCCGGATTCCAAATCGCTATGGGCACCCATGAAGAATAGGTGCCCATAGCGATTTGGAAAGGCATCCGCTCCCGGTTTTAATTTGGGATGAGTATAGCGTAATCAATGGACTAAGCATAACGCAGACAGCCTAAGCACGCCCAGGATCAATATTTTCTGAGAAATATACCCATTGGCGCTGTCGCAAAACAAACCCACATTCAAGCAGCAAGTGCAACAGCATAGGCTTCTGCTGGAGATAAAAAGTTAAGTAACTATCTAGCCCCCTCAAAAACGAGTGACTGATTAAGCGCGGCCTGAATGGTTTCCAAAATGTTGAGGCC
>CANNCG010000053.1 GCA_947502965.1 bacterium
GGACAAGTGGCGGTCCAAAATGAGATCCCCATTCGAATGCATCTTCTCTAAATTTGAAAAAAGGGCGCGTTACCGTGGCTTGGCCAAAATGCAGTTCCAGCGCTTTATGGATGCCATTGTTTGGAATCTCAAAAGAGTGGTTGTGATAACGCCATTGCCCAATCTGAGTGGGGCATAGCGCCCCAAAGGGCGACCTTCGCCTATTTGGCGTAAAATCCACTGGATTTTACGCCAAATAGGCCACAAAACGCTTCTTTTATCGATTTTTATCGGATTTTTATAAAAAAATCAGATCCTGCACGTTTTTTACTTTGTTTTGCGACAGGGCCTGATTACAAAATAGCAGCCCTATTTCCTTGACATATCGTCCCCACATTCAGTACCATCAACTCTCATTTTTTTATATAATTCATGTGCCCGCATTTAGACGCGGTACAGAGGAGATTTCCTGATGGCCCAAGCAACCAAAGAAACAAAGTCAAAAACAAAGTCAAAAACAAAGTCCGCGCCCAAGACCTATGTGTATCAGAAATTACAGATTACCTGCGTTTGCGGAGGCGTTTTTGATTCTGGTTCTACTTTGGACAAGATCCGTGTGGATATTTGTTCAAAGTGTCATCCTTTCTTTACGGGTGAAAGTCGTCTGTTGGACGCCGAGGGCCGTGTAGAGAAATTTAAGAAGAAATACAATTTAAAATAGTGTATTTATATGGGGTAGACAGGTGTAACCTCCGTCCGTAAAGGGCGGAGGTTTTTTTTATAATATGTTGTCACGTTTTCAAGAATTGGAAGACAAGTTCAGAGATACGGAACGCCGTATGAGTGACCCCGAAGTAATCGGGGACCAAAAGCTATACCAGCAGTTGGTGAAGCACCATTCCGAGCTACAAGACGTTGTGGCGACCTACCATCGCTATTTGGAAATAGAAGCGGATATCGCCGATGCCAAAGAAATGTATCGAGACCCTGAAATGCGGGAGTTGGCCAAAGCGGAACTGGAGATTCTGACGGCGCAGTTGGAAGCGTTAAAGCTTGCCCTACAGATTCACCTCATCCCCAAAGATCCCAATGACAATAAAAATGCGGTTTGCGAAATTCGCTCAGGCACCGGTGGCGAGGAAGCGGCGTTGTTTGGCGCAGATCTGTTTCGTATGTATTCGCGTTTGGCCGAAAAACAGGGCTGGAAAATCGAAGTTTTGTCAGAAAATCTCACGGGCTTGGGCGGCATTAAAGAAATTTCTTTTGTGATTTCAGGACCCAGTGTGTTTAGTAAACTCAAGTTTGAGAGTGGCACCCATAGGGTACAGCGCGTTCCCAATACCGAAGCCTCCGGTCGTGTCCATACGTCGGCGGCAACGGTGGCCATTTTACCAGAAGCAGAAGAAGTGGATATCCAAATCGATACCAAAGACCTACGCATAGATACCTTTCGTGCCAGTGGCGCGGGCGGGCAGCACGTCAATAAGACCAGTTCCGCGATTCGGATCACCCACATGCCGTCGGGGATGGTGGTTGCCTGTCAGGATGAGCGTTCCCAGTTTCAAAACAAAGACAAAGCCATGAAGTTACTGCGCTCACGGCTCTATGAACAAGCCTCTTTGGACCAACACGCCAAAGAAGCCGCCATGCGAAAAGGGCAGGTAGGGTCTGGGGACCGTTCAGAAAAAATAAGAACCTATAACTATCCGCAAAACCGTGTCACGGATCACCGTATTAACATGTCTCTCTACAATTTGGATGAGTTTTTGAATGGGGATATGACAGAAATGCTCACTGGATTGGCTACCGCAGACCGTATTGCCAAGTTGCAGGCACAGGAACACGCCGGAACGGGCTATTCGTAGGGTGTGCCTTAGGCATACCCATTACTTCGTATAATACCTCAAAATACCATCGGCAAGAGATTGTGCAATATTTTGGCGAAATGCCGTTGTTTTTAATTTCTCCAGTTCGGCTTTGTGGGTGAGAAATAAGGGCTCTACCAATACGGCCGGCATCGTTGTATTGCGTAGGACATAGAGCCTGGCCCGTTTGAGGCCGTTGTTTTTCCCCTGGGTGACTTTCATGATCTCGGGATGCATGGCATCTGCCAACGCTTTGTCTTCTGGTTTGAAATAGTAAGTTTCCGTACCATTCGCGTAGCTATGAAAAAAAGAATTGATATGCACACTGACAAAGAGTGAGGCTTTGACTTTTTCGGCCATTTCAACACGGGTTTGTAGACTGGGGTTTTGGTCGTCTGTACGGGCATAGACTACCCGCGCACCTTGGGAGAGGAGGATCTTGCCGAGTCGGAGGCTGATGTCTAATGTGAATTCTTTTTCATATTCGTCTGATGGTCCTAGTGCCCCAGGGTCATCCCCGCCATGCCCGGGATCAATAAAAATAATTTTGTTTTTTAAGGGGCTTTGACTACTACTGGGCATGCTGCTGAGTATTGTTTTTGTCGGGATGTCGGGGGTTTTTTTGACAGTGGGGATAGTGAGCTGCGGGGGCATTTTTTCCCCTTTTTTGCCAAAAATAACCCGCCACGTTTGGGCATCTTTTTTGACCAATGTGTAGCCTGTCTGATCTTTCAAATCAACCACAATACGGGAACTGAGTGGTTTCCAAGAAAATTGGGATGTTCGTATCTTGGTATACGGATTTTCAGGATTAGCGGAAACGGTAAGCGGTAAGGTGTTTATCACGTCAGGCATGTCCATGACCAGTCGGGTGGCATCTGGCCTCCAAAGGCGAAGTCCGAAGGGGTATTCTGCAGAAATTTCGAGCGCGGGATAGCCCTCATGCGTGATTTGCGTGAGTTGGGTGAGTTTGTTTTGGAAGGCAATGACCCAGTGATCCCCTTGTTGAATGGGTTTCAAGATGCTGCCTTCTTCCTCGTACATGAGCATGAGGTAGCTGGTACTGCCGTCTTGGCGCCATCGCAAGGCCGCCAAAGGACCCATGGGGGAGAGCAGTTCCCCTGGGGGAAATCCCAACACGGTGCTGGGAAACTCAATCTCAAAACGGGGAACGCTTTTAGAGGCAGTGGGGACCACTGGGGCAAGGGGAAGACTGGTGCGAATGACCACGGCAAGACTATTGTCCCGTTGCTGGAGACTGATCACGCGTAGCTGCGAGGCGAGGGTAAGGGTTTGTTGGTGGGGCGTCCAGTGGGGCTGCAATCCCAATGCCGCAGCTATCGCTTGTAGGGAGATCAAGGTGACGTTGTTGCGTACTTGGAGGGCGTCTGCCATGTAGCGTGTTTCTTCCTGGGGGCCTTGTTGAATTTTGACGACTTGGCTGTCCCGAGAAAAGTGTAGGATTTTTCCAAAAATAGCCACCTGCAGTGTTTTGTCGGTCATGCTTATTTTGCCACCAAGCGACTCAAAAATAGGTACAAAATTCAGATAAAGGGTATCTTTTTGGTAGAGATACAGTCCTTTGATAGGAAATCGTTGTCCTGCAATTTCTAATATCGGATTGGACATATTGCGTAAATTAGGAAATTGAAAGGTATCCAACACAAATTTGGTTTCTTCTCTGGTGGCCAACACCGTGGCCCGTTTGACGCCAGCGCTGCTACTGGATGGGAACCGAAGTCCCGCAAAATTCAAGGTGACGCCTTTGGTCGTAATCTCGGCTTTTGCCCCCAATATCCATGCAAATTCTTCCAGCGGAACATAAATCTGCCTGTCGATGTAGATGGCGGGGTGTTGCATGAAGTGTTGGCGACCCGCCACCCAGATTTCGGGGGAGTAGGCGGCGATGACGATGGCGGCATTGCCAGAGACCTTGATTTCATAGGCATCGTCTTTTGGCAGATAGGTCATTTGAGCTTTGAGTGCCTTGATCCACTCGCGCAGGGGCATATAGAGAACATCGTCTATGCGCACGAGCTGACTTTCCATGGGGAGTAGGGTGTTGTTAAAGGTCACAGGAAGTGTAAGATAGGCCATGTTGGCGTTGATCGAGAGGCTGAGTCCGCCTATGAGCAACCCCAATATCACGAGAAGTCTGGCACTAAGACGGAGCTCCCCTCTGAAGGTGACAGCCCGAGTGCCTGCGTCGTTTTTTAGTGGGTCTGTGTGGCGGACCACAGGATCATCTCTACCAAATCATCAAAGGCAATCCCTGCCGATGCTGCTTGGGCGGGCAAATCAGATTGGTCGGTCATGCCAGGTGCGGTGTTGATTTCCAGCAAAAAAGCGCCACGTTCTTCGTGAAACAGCATGTCGGTGCGTGTCGCACCCGCGCATCCCAAGCGGTCATGGAGCTGAATGGCATACTGTTGGAGGGTGTCACGCACTGTTTCCGGGAGGGGGGCTGGGAGTATAAATGTTGTTTTGCCAGGGGTATATTTGGCGTCATAGTCATAAAAACGGTTATGGGGTTTGAGTTCCAAAATGGGAAGCGCTTGGCGTTTGCCCTGATAATCGAGAACGCCAACCGTGAGTTCGCGGCCTGAGATATACTCTTCGATGAGGCAAATGCCATATTTGGCCAGAACGGCATGCACGGCCTGGGTACATTCGGCCCATGTATCGGCAATGGCGACCCCTAGGCTGGAGCCCTCTGAAATGGGTTTCACAACAACCGGAAATTTTAAATTTAGTTCAAATGTAGGGGTAGTGACGACTTGGAAGGCGGGCGTGGGAAGGCCATCCGACTGCATGATAGTTTTGCTCATGAGTTTGTTCATCCCTAGGATCGATGCAGAGACGCCAGATCCTGTGTGGGGGATATGGAGGTGGGAGAGATAGGCTTGGATACAGCCATCTTCTCCAAATTGGCCATGGAGGACGAGAAAGGCCACGTCGATAGGGGCTTGGGACATGTCTGTTGTGGCCGGATCAATCAGGGTGGCGTTGTAGCCTTTGCGCAGGAGGGCTTCCAGAACATTTTTGCCAGACCGTAGAGAAACCTCTCGTTCTCCGGAGAATCCACCAGCGATGACCCCAATGCGGGTGTGTTCTGTATAGGTATCTAACATGGGGTAGCTCCTAATGGGCGTGGTCCTAGCGTGTGCATAGAGAGATTATGGCATATACCCATTCCAAAATGAAACCGGGAGCGGATGCCTTTCCAAGATTATAGTTGTCGCGGCATGCTGCGCGAGCACGCTCCCCGGTCGGACGCGGCGTAGCCGGATCGTCATTAGAATTGTCGCGGCATGCTGCGCGAGCACGCTCCCCGGTCGGACGCGGCGAAGCCGGATCCTCCCTCAGCCGCAGGCGCAATCCCCTATGAGGAATAGGCTCCTGCCGTGATTTGAAATCCGGGTGTCACTTTGGAACGGGTATAGGCCATGCAAAACGCTAAACATTAACTGCCCTTACCCAAGGCGTACCGTCTCCAGCGTGAGGTGTGCCCCTGTTGCCGTTTTCGTCACGTCGACGATGCCTGTCGTGATGGTAGCCACTCCGTTGACGAC
>CANNCG010000054.1 GCA_947502965.1 bacterium
GCAAAGGAGCTGATCATTAGATAGAACAGGCTATGGAAATATGGAAAACTTCAGAGCAAGTTTCCCACAGTTCCACAGCCACGACGACGACGAATTTTATATCTCTTTTTTTTAGAACTTTGGTCCACCGTTAGGGGGCAAGCTCAGACCTTTGCTCTAAAATTACATTGCCTCTATAATACCCAGCCTAATGGCATATCTGGGTATACATACCGCAACATCACAAACATCGATCACGCTTCTCAAAGACGGGCAGTGTTTTACAGAAACCTTTATGAGGCGTTCTCTGGAGACAGACAATCTTGTGGTGACGATTGATGCCTTGTGTCAACGCGGGGGTATGGATTTTCGCCATGTATCTGGTATTGCGGTTACCACAGGGCCTGGGCATTATCTGGGTATTCGCGTTGGGGTGACCACTGTGGCCATGTTGAGAGAGGCCTTGCAGACCCCTGTCTTTGGGATTTCGACATTGGATGCGCTGTTGCCCACCTCCGCAGAGGGGATCTATCTCGCGTTGCTGTCGGCGAGAAAAGGCAGTTGGCATGCCTGTTTGTTTCGGGTTGTATGGCAGCCGCCTGTAGGCGTGGCGATTTCGAAATCGGCTGCACTGTTGGGTCTGGGCTGGGGATACACGGCGCTGACAAAGCCCTTTCTAATCGCTGAAACGGCATTGGAGAAAACACTTGGGCGCTTTCACGCACCGGTGACCGTGTGCGGCGAAATTCCCCACGCGGGATTTGATAACGGGGGAGGTCTTTTGGAACACAAAAAAACAAGGGTGAAATATGTGCCCACGCAGGTGGATACCTCGCGCTTGGCGCGCTTGGCCATGGCCCGTGTTGAGGCTGGGGATTCGGATGGTGTTTTGGTCCCATATTATGGCTATGAAGCGGTATAAGGAGTGTGGGGGTGATATGTCGTACTAAATTCTTGAGAACGCTGTTGGTTGTCCTGCTTTGCGGGCTGGCCTGTTATCCGGCTTATGCAGAAAACTTGCTCGAAGATGCCCTCAGAAATGGCGCTGGTATCCGTGCCTTGGGCATGGGGGGGGCCTATACTGCGATTGCAGAAGGTGGCGCGGCGGTTTTCTACAACCCTGCTGGTCTGATTTATTCGGGGGGAGAATTTAATAGCGAGAATTTTGATTATCAGGGGTCTCGATATACGGAATTTAATGCGACCTATGGCTACTTGAGTCCCTTCGGATTGGCCACTCTGAAAAAAGAAACCGCGACATCCAAAGTAGACATGACGACCATCGGCTATGGCCGCCGTGGGGCCAAAGGGGTGCACTGGGGGATCGCCTACAAGTCTATTCATCATCAAAGCCCTCTGGATGACAAAGTGGGGTGGAGTGCTGATTTGGGAGTGTTGATCAATTTGACACCCTTTATGAATCTGGGGTTTGTGGCCAAAGATGTGATGAAGGCCCATGTGCCAGTGGCGTCTACCGTTGCCGGTGGGCTTGCCTTTTTTACCCCAGACAGAGATTTTATCTGGAGTCTGGATGTTTTCCAAAAGAGCAGCACCTTGCAAGATGAATATGTGCTCAAAACGGGTTTTGAATATGCCCTTTCAGATGGGTTGATTCTGCGAACTGGTTTTGGACAAGAAACATGGGGTTGGGGTGCCACCTTGCAATTGCCTTTTGTAGAGGTGCAATATGGTTCTCAGTCAGACAGGGCCAGTGGTGGGCGTATGCATATGCTGGGCTTTCGTCTTGGGCGTGGTGCGAGCTTGCCACAGGAAAACACTGGCGGGCGTTACAGTTTGTTTAAGCCCAAGGCTTTTGCTCAGTTTACGGTAGGGTCCTCTTTGATCGGCGGAAAGTCGGAATACAGTCTCTTTAATGGGCAAAAATTGGGCAACAATGATTTGTTGTACCTGATTCACAATGCGGTGGCGGATCCGGCTTGTCGTGGCTTTATGATTCGCATTCAGCCGATGCAGTCTGGTCTGGCCAGTATTGGATTGGTACAAGAATTACGCGAAGAGCTACTCAAAGCTAAAAAAAAAGGCAAGGTGGTGATGGTCTATCTCGATGGCTATGCCAGTTTGCCGGAGTATTATCTGGCCTCTGTGGCGGACCATATTATGATGCCGAGTTTGGGGTCTTTATCCCATTTGAGTGTCAGTTTGGAAGTTCTCAAAACAAAAACATTTATGGAAAATTTTGGGCTCACGGTGACCACTGTTGCCAGTGGTCGGTATAAAGCCGCACTGAGTAGCGATACGGATGCATTGGATGCAGACAGCCGTTTGGTTTATGAGGATGTGGTACAGGATTTATTCCAGAAGGTTCTGGCGGACATTCAGGAAAGCCGAAAGCTCAAATGGGAAGATGTGTCCCATGCCTTTACCGGGGAGATGATTTCGGCTTCCCAAGCGAAGGACTACGAATTGATAGACAGTTTGGGGTATTGGGAAGATATCGAAACCTATGCAGAAAAAAAATACAAAGACATCGGGACAAGCTCGATAGTGTCCTTTACCGATCCTATTGGACCTGATCCTTTGATTCCCGATTTAAACCATATTGCGGTCTTGGAAATCGATGGGCCGATTGTCTCTGGGAGCTTGGGTCGAAATATTTTATTTGGCGGTCGTTCCACCGGCTCTGATGATATTCATGCCGTGGTAGATACTATTTTGGATGATGTCTTTATTCGTGGGGTGGTCGTGCGGATCAACAGTCCTGATGGCAGCCTTTTGGGTTCAGACCATATTCACCGTGCCATTACCCGTTTGAAAGAAAAAGGCCGGAAAGTCTATGTCTCTATGAGGAACGTTGCGGCCTCTGGCGGGTATTATGTGGCATTGCCTGCGGAAAAAATTTATGCGGATGCTGGCACATTGACAGGCCGTATTGGGGTGGTATCCAGTTTCACTGACTTTCATGGCCTGCAAGAGATCCTGGGTATCAATCGCGAGGTAATTAAAAGCGGTCGTTTTGGGGATATGGGGTCTGAGAACAAGAACGTTACAGCAGAAGAATTGGCGATGTTTGCCGCCTCTCAAAAGCAGGGTTACGAAGCCTTTAAACAAAAAATCATAGAAGGCCGAAAGCTCACTCCAGAAGAAGTCGTCAGTGTGTCGCAGGGACAGATCATGACGGGGAAACAGGCGATGAAACACAAGGTTGTGGATGCTTTGGGGAATTTTTATACAGCCGTTGATGATTTGGCAAAAGAGATCAAGGTCACCGCGCCAGAGCTGGTATACTTTCGGAACGCAGAGGTGATGGGCGTTCCCTTTTTAGGGGACCTCATGGCCCAAGTGCAATTGGCCCTATGATGTGCTTTAACACGGGGATCAAAAGGGTGAGAGAGCGCGCGGTGCACAGATTGCAATTTTCTGGTTTTGACATGGGGAGCACGAGGGCAAGCCGCGTATCGGCGCAGCCCTCGTTATATTCCTTCCCCTCCCTGGGGAGGGGAAGGGGTGGGGAATAAAATGCACACATTATTTCCGTGGGTAGCCCAAGCCAGCCACGTCCCCCTCACCTTTGTGTCTGGTGCTGGCAGCTGGCTCACGGCGGAAGAGGGGAAGACCTATCTGGATTTCTCATCTCAATTGATGGTGACCAATCTCGGGCACCAACACCCGCATGTTCTGGCAGGTATTGCGGCCCAATTACAGACCTTGAGTTTTGTACAGCCAGCCCATCTCACGCCTATTCGCGAAAAATTGGGTGAAAGGCTCTCGCGTATCGCCTCTGGGGTAGGGGATGGACAAGGCGATTTGGGGAAAGTGTTTTTCACCACAGGTGGGGCAGAGGCCATCGAAAATGCCATCAAAATGGCCCGTATGGTCACGGGTCGGCAGAAGATTTTGACCCGATATCGGGCCTACCATGGGGCCACGACCGGCGCGCTCACGTTGTCAGGGGATGCCCGGCGTCATGCCATTGCAGGTTCGGAAATGCCGGGGGTGATTCGGGTGGAAGATCCCTATTGTTATCGGTGTCCTTGGGGTCAAACTTTTCCGACATGTGACCGTCTCTGTATCTCTCATATCGAACGTATTATCGACTTTGAAGGCCCCACGTCTATTGCCGCGATTGTCATGGAAGGCGCTTCGGGAAGTTCAGGATGCATTCCTTATCCCCCAGACTATTGGCCAGCCTTGCGGCGTTTGGCGGATGCCAATGGGATTGTGTTAATTTCGGATGAGGTGATGAGTGGTTTTTGTCGAACGGGATCTTGGTTTGCCGTTCACCAAACAGGGGTGCAGCCAGACATGATCGTCATGGCCAAAGGCCTCACATGTGGCACGGTGCCCATGGGGGCTGTGTGGGTGTCTGAGCAGACCGCCACTTTTTTTGAGGATAAACCGCTGCAAGCGGGACTGACCTATGGGGCCCATCCTTTGGGCTGTGCTGCGGCGATGGCATGTCTGGAGACCTATGTTGTCGAAGCGATTAATGCCCGTGTACAACGCTTGGGCCCATTGCTGCGTCAGGCCTTGCATGCGGGTCTAGGGGGGCATCCTGCGGTGGGGGATATTCGGGGAAAAGGGTTTTTGCTCTGCATCGAATTGGTCAAACCCGGCACCCAAGAACCCTTGTTTTCACGCCAGATGACAGCCGATGAACGGGCCTTGCAGCAACGCTTGGCGGCGGCCTTTTTGGCAGCGGGGCTGATTGTTTTTATGCGCTTGCATTATGTCTTTGTTGCACCGCCTTTGGTGATTTCTGAAGCGGATATGGCCCATGGGGTGTCGCGGTTGGTGCGGGGAATCTGTGAGGGGCTGGGTTAGCGTTTAGATTTAAAGTCGCGTCTCCAGTGCCAACCCAATGGTGGTTGCGTTCACAATCGGGATTAAATACATTTGCGTTCGTTGATCGTCGACATATCTGACATATTTTGCGGTGTAATAGCCCAAGGCCGCACCTAAAAAAATATCCGATACCCAATGGTCAGAATTGGTCACCAATAACAGGCTGCCGATGCTCGCAGCGCCGTAACATAACCAGGGAATGACGGGATCGTTCTCATAAGCCAATGCGAATCCTGACCACTGAGCTTGCCCCCTAACGGTGGACCAAAGTTCTAAAAAAAAGAGAACTAAAATTCGTCGTCGTCGTGGCTGTGGAACTGTGGGAAACTTGCTCTGAAGTTTTCCATATTTCCATAGCCTGTTCTATCTAATGATCAGCTCCTTTGCAA
>CANNCG010000055.1 GCA_947502965.1 bacterium
CTTTCTTTTGAAAAAGATGTTCTTGCGAGCGAATTCTTTTCTTACATTATCTATATGGATCGAACCAAATCCGATCTTTGAGATTGCCTCTTGACAAGGGGTTTTGAGATGACCGTTTTTGCCTGAAAAAAGGGGGGCTAGATAGTTACCCACTTTTTAAGCCGCGCCAAGCGCCTCATTCTGATCCATCGGACCTTGGACAATGATCTCTAAAGTCCGATCCACATCGGACAATGAGGCAACATGGCAAATATCGCTGCGTAATGCTTTGGCATTGTGAATGCCTTTTACATATTGCAAAAAATGTTTTCGAAATTGGCGCATGCCATTGAGTTCCCCCCTTTCCTGTATCATCCACGCGGCATGTTGGCGAATGATCGGGGCTTTTGCTGCAAAATGAAAGGGCTGCTCGGCTTCGGGTAAAAAGACCCACGGATTGCCAATGGCCGCTTGGCCAATCAAAAACCCATCCAGGTTTTGAACGCGTTGAAAGCCTTCCTCTAGTCGGGTGATCCCGCCATTTCCGTAGACGGGAATACTCAGTGACTTTTTTAGGTCATAGACAGGGCCCCATACCGCAGGAACGCCATAGGGTTCTTGATAGGTACGGGCGTGAATGCAAATCATGTCGGCCCCTGCGTTTTCAGCACCCCGTCCAAACGCGATGAGGTCGCTGGCATCGGACCATCCCAACCGGGTTTTGACGGATACGGGCAGCTGGGTCGCTTTTGCCACGGCCGATATGAGACGAAAGGCCAGGTCATGGTTACGCCGTAGGGCAATGCCATGTTCAGATTTGACTACTTTTTTGGCAGGGCAGCCCATGTTGAGGTCAATGCCTGCAAATCCAAGGTCTTCACAAAACCGTGCCGCACTTGCAAAAGACGCTTCGTTTTTGCCAAATATTTGGGCGATGACAGGGGCTTCGATAGGATTGAAATGAAATTTCTCCAACAATTTGGGAGCCTTGTAGGTCAACCCATCCGCAGAGGTAAACTCGGTATAGGTGATAATCTGTGGCGCAACTGTTTTGCAAACCTGTCGAAAGGCACTGTCCGAATAGCCTTCCATCGGTGCAAGGCCCACGACATGGGCGGTGAATGTCTTCCAAAATGATTTTCTAGACACTTTAGGAAATAGGGATCTTTTCAGCGTGGTTAATATGAGACAAGACATCGAGGATGCCTTCTTTGGTGAGCTGGACACTTTTGCGAAGGGTTCCCAATTTCCCATGGTCAATAAATCGGTCTGGGATGGCCATGCTTTGCCAATGACACCCTGCATTGGGAAAACTGCTACGGATATGAGAGAACACGCCACCAATATGACACCCTTCTTCCACGATCACCACATGGGTACTTTTGGGTAAAAGTTGGCCTAGGAGTAGGGTGTCCAATGGTTTTACAAAACGCAAATTGACCACACACATGGTGATGTTTTTTGTTTGAGACAGTTCTTCTGCTGCTTCGTATGCCAGCCAAGACATGTTGCCAACGCCAATAATCAAAATATCAAAGGTCTCTTTTTGGCCAAAAATGCCTAGTATTTCAGATTTTCCTAGATGAATGGGATTGCAGTTCTTGTTGTCTTGTTGGGGAATAGCCTCTTTCGAATAACGCACCGATGTGGGGTGTGTTTGGGTCATGGCCCAACGCATCATGGCCCGCAGTTCGCTGCCGTCTTTTGGCGCCATGATGGACAGATTGGGAATGGGTAACATGTAAGCATAGTCAAAAACCCCATGATGGGTAGGGCCATCTTCGCCCACCAGGCCAGATCGGTCCAAAGCGAACATCACCGGTAGACTTTGTAGGCAAACATCGTGCACCATTTGGTCATAGCCACGCTGTAAAAAGGTAGAATAAATAGCGAGTATGGGCTTTACACGGCCTCTGGCCAAGCCGGCGGCAAAGGTGACGGCATGTTCTTCAGCAATGCCAACATCAAAAAAACGGCTGGGAAATTGTTCTGCGTAGGCATTTAAGCCGCTGCCGCCTGTCATGGCCGGGGTAATCACGACCATGTCGGGATGGTCATGGGCCAGATTGATGACTTCTTCGCCAAATACAGACGTGAAGGTCTTTAGTTTTGCGACTGGCGAGGTCCCTGTCTTTTGAGGAGAGACGCCGTGGAAATTGACGGGATCTGCCTCTGCTGCGGATAAGCCTTTGCCTTTTTTTGTAATAATATGAACCAAAATAGGCCCTGGAAATGTTTTGGCATAGCGCAATGCGGTCATGAGCATCGGCAAATCATGACCATCAATAGGTCCAAGGTATTTGAATCCAAACTCTTCAAAAATAACGCCTACTTTTTCGTCTAGAATGAGGTCTCGCATATGATCAACCGTTTTTTCGATACGTTTGAAAAGAGATTCCCCAATATGGGGGATTTTGCTGACTACTTGTTCCAGCCTCTGTTTGGCTTTGTCATAGAGAGGACTGGTGCGTATCTGTGTCATGGTGTCCGCCATACGTCCAACGGGATGGGAAATGGACATGTCATTGTCATTGAGTACACAAATGAAATTGGCATCTAGAATATGGGTATTGTTGAGGGCCTCAAAGGCCATTCCGCCAGAGAGGGTGGCGTCTCCGATGACGGCGACAACGTTGTAGGCTTCTTTCAATACTTCGCGCGCGTGTGCAATGCCCAAGGAAGCAGACAGTGCGGTAGAGGCATGTCCAGCCCCAAAGGCATCATGGTCGGATTCGTCTATTTTGGCGAACCCAGAGAGACCGCCATCCTGACGAATGGTAAACATCTCGCCCAGCCGGCCGGTGAGCATTTTGTGGACATAGGTTTGATGTGAGGTGTCAAAGAGAAACCGGTCTTTTGGGCTTTCAAATACGGTATGCAAGGCCATAGTAAGTTCAACAACCCCTAAGTTAGAAGCCAAATGCCCACCACAAGCATGACCTATTTGTATGAGGCGTTCACGAATTTCTTCAGCCAAAAGCTGCATGTCCACAATGGACAGTTGTTTCAAAGACTCCGGAAAAGAAAGGTGATCCAATAGTTGTGTCATTAAAAGCCCACCTGGCAAAGGATAAGAACGCTTCCAATTCCGATTAAAATTCCAATAAAAATTTCAAAAGGGGTATGTCCCAAGGACTCGGTCAATTCTTCATGCTGCTCATTGTCAACTGTTTTGAGGATATGATTGAGCACAGTGGCATGCTTTCCTGCGGCATAACGCACGCCTGCGGCATCGTATAAAATAACAAGTGAAAATACCATACAGATAGAAAAGGGCATCGATAAAAAACCATATTGGACACCAATCGCCATCGATAGGCCTGTGACCAATGAGGCATGGGAAGAGGGCATTCCGCCAGGGGCCATGAGCCTTCGCCAAATAAGGCGTTTGTGTTTGCGTAATTGGTCTAGCACTTTGATGCCTTGGGCCAAAAGCATACCCAGAAGGCCTGCAATAAGCGGGAATCCTGGTAATAATAGGGGGATATCTACAGTCATGTGCTTCTCTTTGCCAGGTAGGCTATCATATCGCGTAGTAGGTCAGAAGGTCTGCCTTCAAAATGGCGTAACAGATCATGAGACAATTCGGATTGGGATTCTATCTTTTTTTGTGTTTCGGTCATGCCGTAGACAGAGATATAGGTTATTTTCTGTGATTGACTGTCTTTCTTGACGGCCTTGCCTACGGTTTCATAATCGCCAATTTCATCGAGTAGATCATCGACCATTTGAAAGAGGAGGCCCATGGCGTCCCCCAAAGCGGACAGTTGCGTCATCGTGGCCTGGTCTGCAGCGGTTAAAATGCCAGGCAATGTAAAGCACGCCCGAATAAGCGCGCCTGTTTTGAGTGAATGAATGTGGCGCAAATGGTCAGCCCCCAAAGCCTTCCCTTCGCTGCTAAGATCCAGCATTTGCCCGCCAGCCATGCCATTGATACCGCAGGCCTCGGCAAAGGTGGCTATCGCGGACAAACAGCGGTCTGCGGGGAAGTCCAAGGGCAATTGCTTGGCCAATAGTTCAAATGCAAAGGTATTTAAGGTGTCTCCGGCAAGAATTGCGGTAGCCTCACCAAAGGCGATATGGCAAGTCGGTAGTCCACGTCTGATGGCATCGTTGTCCATGGCTGGCAGGTCGTCATGGATGAGAGAGTAGGCATGAATCATTTCGATAGCTGCGGCCATAGGGATGATCTTGATTGGCGATGCATCCAAGAGAAGATAGGCCAAAAGGGTGAGAATAGGGCGAATGCGTTTCCCCCCGGCACGAACCGAATGAACCATGCTTTCCGTCAGGGTTTGGCGGTCATCGTTGCAGGGGAACACAAGGTACTCCAAAATATACTGATCAATGGCGATGCGAACATCATTCGAAAAGGTCTCGAGATCCTGTAGCCGAAGTGGCGCGTTTCTGAATGTGGCGGATGTCATGAGGACATGCTAACTCTGTGGGTGTCTATTTCGAGTTTCGCTTCTGCCAGTCGGGACAAAACCCCGTTGGCTTTTTGTACAGCCTTGCGGTAGGACTTGAGACTATCATCGATTGATTTCGCATCTTGTAACGTTTCTAGAAGCGCTTCTAGTTCCTGAATTTCTTTTTCTAGGGGTGCTTTGCTCATGGCAGTTGAATGTACTGGTTTTGAGGTGCGATTGTCTAGTGGCGCTGTAATGCCACTGCCTACCTCTGGGGTGGGCAACCCGAAAAATGTAGTTGAAAAGATAAGATAAAAAGAAGTTGCCTCCAAATTGAGCATAAAATTGATGAAATGAAGTGGTAAAAAACAGGTAACTATCTAGCGCCCCCCCTCAAAGAGGGCGCTGTCGCAAAACAAAGTAAAAAACGTGCAGGATCTGATTTTCTTGTAAAAATCCGATAAAAATCGATAAAAGAAGCGTTTTGTGGCCTATTTGGCGTAAAATCCAGTGGATTTTACGCCAAATAGGCGCAGGTCGCCCTTTGGTGCGCTATGCCCCACTCAGATTGGGCAATGGCGTTATCACAACCACTCTTTTGAGATTCCAAACAATGGCATCCATAAA
>CANNCG010000056.1 GCA_947502965.1 bacterium
CCCCTTTGAATGGGGTTCCTTCATTTAAAATAGATGTTTTTGCGAGAGATTCCCTGCTTCACAATACACAGTCCTGGCCAATTGAATTCTTTACTTGAAATTACCCCTTGACAAGGGGTCTCGATATTCCTGTTTTTTAGAAAAAAAAATGGGGGGGCTAGATAGTTACCGATAATGTATGTATAACATATCAATCTAAAGAACCCCATAATATCCTCACAAAATCACCTAGGGCAACCATTTACTGAGCTTGTGTTAGCCCCGCATGCGAGATGAGAACTATCAACAAGTTTTCGAATTCTCTTTTCGGGGGTGTTGGGAGTGGCTTTCGATAATGTCGATAAAACTACTTTTAGACTCCACGGGGTCCATAACTGGGGTTAAAAATGCATGTCATTCCGATGGATTACCGGTCTGACAGAGCTTTTGGTAAAAGTCGGCTCTTTGTTGTAGGGGCAGAACAGCGCGCATGGGCCCTTCTTCTGTGTGTGACTTAACCCTTGGCCCCATACCTCTCCAAAATCGTCCCAATCATATTGGAACTCGACATGCCTTCCACGAAAGGCAAAATTTTCACCTCGCCGCCGTAGGCTGTGATAATCGAATATTCTGGCAAATCCGTCGCTTCATAGTCGCCGCCCTTGGTATGGATGTCCGGCTGCAAAGCCGTGATCAGCGCATTGGGTGTGGGCTCTGAAAAAAGTACCACCCCATCCACACATCCCAAGGCTGCCATCACAATGGCTCGCTCCTTCTCTGGCACAATCGGTCTCAGGGGGCCTTTTAAGCCCTGTATGGACGCATCTGTGTTGAGTCCCACCCAAAGTACATCGCCTAGCGCGCGGGCTTGTTGGAGATAGGTGACGTGTCCGGCGTGGAGTAGGTCGAAGCAGCCGTTGGTGAATACCAAGGTCTTCCCTGCATCGCGCAATGCCTGACGTTGGGACAGCGCCGCCTCCCAGGTCATGACCTCAGGCGGTAAAATAACGTTCATCATCATCCAGGGCATGCCCCAATTCCGCTAGTGTGAGACTGGCCGTGCCAACTTTGCCCACGACGACACCGGCTGCGGCATTGGCCAGGTGTGCCGCCATTGCCAAGGGTAATTTCGCAGCCAACGCGATAGACAGGGTCGCGATGACCGTGTCCCCAGCGCCGGTAATGTCGGAGACTTCTTTGGCGCGTGTGGGGATGTCAATTTTAGGTTGATTTGGGGTAATGAGACTCATGCCCTTTTCGGAACGGGTGATCAACAATCCGGCCAATTGTAACTTGTGGCGAAGCTTCTGGCCGGCGTCAAAAATGTCAGATTCAGAGGTTAATTCTTTTTTGATGGCTAGGGTAAATTCGCCAAAGTTAGGGGTCAACAAGCTGGCCCCTTTGTATTTGCGATAGTCTTGTCCCTTGGGATCCACGATGACGGGAATGCCCTGTTTCTGACATGCGGCAATCACCTGTTTGGTAAAGGCGGTAGTCAACAATCCTTTGGCATAGTCAGATAAAATGACGGCATCTACGTTTGGCAACACTCTGACAAACTGTGCGTAGACCTGACGTTGTAATGAGAGAGAAAACGGGGAGCTGTCTTCGCGGTCAACACGGACCACCTGTTGGTGATGGGCAATGATACGGGATTTCAAAATCGTGGGCCTGTTTTTGACACGAATGAAGTGGGTGGTGACCCCTTCCCCTTGTTTGATGGCCTGCTGAAGTTTGTCGCCAGAGCTATCTTCGCCGATGACGCCGATCAGGTGGGCTTGGGAAGCCAACGCGCCCACATTGTGGGCCACGTTTGCAGCACCGCCGGGGACAAGGGTGGTGTACTTTACGGAACAGACAGGAACCGGGGCTTCGGGAGAGATGCGTTTGACATCGCACCAATGGTACTCATCGAGCATGACGTCACCGATTACCAGGATACGTTTTCCTTGGCAAGCCGTAAGAGCTTTTATATCTTCGCTAAACATGGCAGGCATTATAGCGTCACCCATGATCCCGCTCAACTGTTTAGGACGCTTGGGTACTCCAAATTTCAAACCTAAAGCGTATCGGCTTGGCATCTGTAGACATGGCGAACGCACTCTCCCACACAGAGGTGGTCATACAGTGAAACCGCTCTGGCATGGCAGGAAAAAAAACATCACATCCAAAATCACCCTCAATTTGGGTCAAAATTACCCTGTGGCATAGTGGGTGCAAGATGGCTTCTGCAAACACCGAAGCGCCGCCGATGACAAAAACCTCTGGCGCGACCTGTACGTCATGCAAGCAAAGCGCTATCTCCAAACTGGCACAAGTGGGTATGCCAGAAAGGGCCGACGGATTGCGGCTCAAGATGATATTCTGACGCGCTGCCAACGGCCGATGTTTTTCGGGTAGAGATAGCCACGTTTTTCGTCCCATGATCACAGCGTTTTGGGTATCCCTAGGCGGGGCATCCCCCACAGGTTCCACGCGAAAGGCAGGGACGAAGGCCCCCACTCCGTGAAGGCCTTGCGTCGTGACAGCACGAAAAAAGGCCATGTCCTGACGCAGTTTCCATGGCAGCGTCTGATCCCGACCTACGCCACCTTTGCTATCCATAGCTGCAATGAGGTTAAAGGGGTTCAATCGATGTGAGTACCGCAAATACGGTTTCGCCGGGGCGAAGAGGTTCTCTGAATATGACTTTTTTGGTTTCGATTAGCTCGCAAAAGGCATCGCCTGTGAGTCGTGCTTTGTAGCCTTTTATTTCAGCGACGATAGCCCCGTCTGCACGGATGAGTGTCCCCTCCAATGTCACCGTCTCTGGTAGGGTTGCCGCGGTGTAATAATGCCAGGCATAGGCCTGAAAGGCATCTTCGATTGCCATCCATTGCATGACGCCCATCATAACGGGGTTTCCTGGAAAATGGCCGCGGACAAACGGGTGATCTTCAGGGTATCGGTAGCGGGTCACGATCATATCTTCTGCAAGATGGACAATGGTATCTGCAACCACCATACGGAGGTCCTTTCCGTAGCGCGGTTTGTCGATGGCGATGGCACATGTCTGGACCGGCAAGGGGATGCTACGTTTGGCTGTCAAGTCGTCACTCTGCTCGAGGAGTGTGCGATCTACCAATGCGGCAGTCAGCTCTGAGGTGCATACCAAACGGTTGTCGTCTGTGTATAGCTGGGCTTCACAATTGATAAAAACACCCCGTCCCCGTTTTCTGGTGACCACGCCAGAGGCCTTTTCACCGGCTTTCAAATCGTGGACTTTTTTGAACATCGCAATGCCGGCATAAATCAAAATTTGATGGGCATTTTTGGGGGTGCATACGACAGAGGCCAAAGCCAGTATTTCCATAAATACAGGGGTCAGGGCAACTATTTCTCCATTGGGCAACGTGCGTAAAAAAATTGCGCGTGCCGGATCCTCAAGGGACAGTGTCACGGATAATTCTGCTTGAGAAATCTCCCCATCTTGGATACATGTGACCTCATCGATGATGATGTTTTCGTGCCGATGTGGCAACCTTTCTAGCGTCTCTGTGGGGCTAAGTGGGGTACGCATGGGCTGTTTTATTCCTTCTTCTTTTCCGGTTTATCGATGACCTCGCGGAGTTTCTTGAGAGAGAGCGTGAGTAGTCGCGATATATGCATTTGGGACAATGTGAGTTTTTCTGCGATTTCAGCCTGAGACAATCCCCTATAAAACCGTAAAAAGACAATGCGACGTTGCCGCCTCGGTAAGGTCAACATGGCCTGACGCAAGGTCACTTTGTTGATGACCGCATCGCCGTGATCTACGCCACTGAGCTGGTCCAAAAGTGTGGTTTGCGTACCATCCACACCTCTGTATACGGGCATGTCCAAGGAAATGACAGAGGCGCTTTGCCAGGCATCTAGGGCTTCGATGACGAGCTCCTCGCTGACTTCAAATACTTTCGATAGGTCCTGGACGGTGGGCGCAGGACCTGAGCCTTGGACTTCTCGGGTGTATTTTTTGATTTTGGTGTAGAGCTCTTGGAGACGTCTTGGGATCTTTATGATCGACCGTTTGTCCCGAAAGTAGTGTTTGATTTCCCCTATGATGTTGGGTGTTGCAAATGAGGCAAAATCGACTTCTTTGGTAACGTCAAAACGGTCCATGGCGCGTAAGAGGCCTATACTCCCAATTTGGACAAAATCATCCACTTCATCTCTAGAAAAAGACAACTTTCTGGCCACGTATTCTACCAAGGGTAGATAGGCCTGCACCACACGCGCCCGTGTAGCTGGGTCGCGTTTTTCTAGGTAGGACAATAATAATTCTTCTTTAGAAGCAGTCACAATATCCTCTTGTTTTCTGAAATAGAGGCCTATATAACCACAGATTCCGGCGAATTTGTATACTCTAGTAGAAAGGGTCTACGGACTTTTCTTTTAAGCATAAGGTGTTGGTTTTTTTTTATGGCGCCAATGAGGGTTTTTTTGAGCTCAGAAACGTGAGGCCTGACATTTTATTTTTTGGCGCTGTGGCGAAACGAAAGAATTAGGCACAAAAATTTAAAAAGGTGATTTGGGACTATTTTTCAGGCCTAAAACGTCATTTTTCTGTTTTGAACATCCTATCGTGTAAGGGGATGTTGCAGATCCCCTCGTGGGCGCTAGGTATAGTTGGATGCAGCGGTGGTAGTCGGTTTTTTTGCAAAATAAAAATCACCAAAAAGACAAGTTTGGCATGTTTTTCACGCTCAAACTTTGGTAAAGTAGAGAGATGAAATTAACAAGGAGTGAACAAATGGCTTTTTACGATTATGACCTTACAGAACACGTAAAAGGGAAGCACGAACTTTCTAAAATGAAGAGGTGGTAGGCTTTTCTGGGTTGGTGTATCGGTTTAAGGATTTGGCGAATAGCGTGGGTAGACAAGGCTATGGGGTGGCAGTTGGCATCAAGGCACTATATCTGCAATTTCACTATGATTTATCAGATAGAGAATTGGAAGAACGTCTTCGATTTGA
>CANNCG010000057.1 GCA_947502965.1 bacterium
TTCCCAATTTCTACCGCGCTGTACCCTTTATTGAACATCAGAATCGCCTTTATCCGATCACACTTTTTCCTGTCTCTTTCGGATCGGTGCAGTGTCTTTAGTTCCAGAACTTCATTGTCGCTTAACTTTAGTTTCATCCCTTCATTTTCGCATGATTCCCATCAGAAAACTCATGAAATTTCCCTCTTGCTTTCTCTAGATTCTATTTTGGAACGGGTATAGTTACCTTAATTCTATTTCCGGCGCTTCTTCACCACCATGCCCTCCTTCCTCTTTGGATGCGGTTAAGGGTGATATTCGAAATGTTGCTGCAGGGGTTAATGCTACTGCCGTGACCGCCGTTAGTTGTTTTTTGTTGCGGATTCCATTGCCGATTCCTGTAAGAGGGTTTCTTTGTGCGGTTGCTGCTGTGGGGGGGGCTTGGTGCAATGCCAGAATCGCGTGCGTTAGTGAGACGAACGATGTTACCTCCCTACTATGGGGCAATTTGGCCACAAGAAAAAGCGGAGGCACTAGAGGCGTTTAATAGGCAATTAGACGGGGGTTGCGAGCGTTAACGATAGACCCTTTCCAAATGGCGCGTGTCACAGGGAGGGATCTGGGGGCGTGGCCCCCAGAAAAAAAACTTACTGAGCGGCGATAGCTTCGATGTCGATAGTGATATCCACTTGGTTGCCTACGACCAATCCCCCATTGTCCATGACTTTGTTCCATGTGATGCCATAATCTTGGCGATTGATGCTAAATGTGGCATTGAAGTGAATGCGGTCATTGCCCCATGGATCTTTGATAGGCCCTTGGACGATGAGCGGGGTGGAGATGTCTTTGGTCACGCCTTTCATCGTGAGCTTCCCTATGAGTTGGTAGCCGCCCTTTTTCTTTGGCTCTATTTTTGTGACAATAAAGGTCATTTTGGGATGTGCCTCTGCATCAAAAAAATCTTTACTTTTCAAATGGTCATCCCGTTTTTTGTCTTTGGTATCGAGGCTGGCAACAGACAGATGTCCTGAGATTTTGGATTTTGATGGCGCTTCGCTGTCCCAAATGAGGGTGCCACCGTACTCGCCAAAGCTGCCTTTGGTTTTGCTCAAGACCATATGCTGAACTGAGAATTCAACGGTGGAATGGGAGGTGTCGATCATGTAGTTCTGTGGTGCAGCGAATAGGCTGCTGACACCCAAAATGCTGAGGACAGAGGCCGTGAATAAACGTTTCATTTTAAACTCCTAAGATATGATTTTGGAATAGAATTGAAAGGGAAAAGCCCTTTTCACTGTCATGACGGTTGTTTCTCAGCTTGGCGGAGAAACAAGATCGACTCTCCTTTCTTGAAGGCCCAATCTTTTACAGAGTACCCCCAGTTGGTGTTGTTCAGAATGGGTTAATACCTTAAAAAAAGCATCCATACGTGTGGCATGATACGGGAATATGTCTTGAATCAACCCGTGTCCCTCCTGGCTCAGTTGAACCAAAATTTCCCGCCGGTTGTCTGGATTTCTGTCCCTCGTGATCAGATTTCGCGTCGACAATTGGTCCAGAACATAGGTCATATTGCCACATGTGCGGAGGACTTTTTGGGCCAAAAGAGAGGCATTCATCTTCCCAGAAAAATGCAGGGTTTCCAGAATTCCAAACTGGGTAAGGGTGAGCTGATGCGGGACCAGCCATTCCGATACATGGGTCTCAAGGGTGCCTGCTGCACGCAATACCTTTATAAGGGTATCTAGTGCAAAACTTTCTTCAGGGGATGCGCTACTGGATCTGGTTTCCATGGTAAATAATTTAATATTGAAATGATAAAATTGCAAGTTTTTTTTAGGGATGCATACGCACCGTTTGTCTTTTATCCCAGTATTTCATCCCCTTCATCCCAGTGCCCGCGGTATTCTGGTTTCATTGTGGAACCGGTTTTAGTGCGTAGGGTCGCGATTTATGGCGTCCTTACTACACCCTTCCCTCTTCTTCTTTCTTTTTCCGTGAGCGATTCTCATAGCCGATAACCGCAATATCGTCTAAAAACTTTCCATCTTCTTTGTTCATTATCTTCCGCCATGCCAGTCGCGTCTTGGTTTTGTCTTTATCAATGATCTTCTTCTCGATCATGGCCAAAACCATTTGCTTTCGTTGGTCCTCTTTTTTGGTTTCTGCCGCTTTGACGGCCTCTTCTTGTGTGGCCAGCTGCTCTCTGATCTTTTCCAGATGGGCTTTGCGCATCATGATCCTTTGCACATCGGGCAACGCCGCACCGCCAGACATCATATCTTTTAGCTCTTCGTATTTTTCTTTTTCGAAGGCCTTGATTTCGTCTTCTTTGCGCTGCTCCTCTATGAGCCGCCGCTCAGATTCTTTAAATTTGTCTTTTTCCTGCTCTTCACGAATCCCCCGTACCTTGAGCAAAGAGTCCAGGCTATAGCGAAATCGTTTGCCTTTTTTGGCTTTTGTCACGACGCAAATATAGAGGAGAGCGTCTGCAGGGTCTTTTCGTACGCAACAGCATCAAAAGTGCCCTGACGCAAAAAATCATTAATCGAATCGATCTTTTCTATCGCATAATCGATCTTGGGGTTGCTGCCTTTGACATAGGCCCCAATATTGATCAAATCTTCGGCCTCGGTGTATTTGGCTAGGGCCTCTCGCAATTGTCCCGCCGCCTTCTTGTGTTTGTCTGACGCAATGGACGAAAACAACCGGCTAACACTCTGCCCAACATCAATACAGGGATAATGATTTCTAGCTGCGAGGTCTCTGCTCAAGACCATGTGCCCATCCAAAATACCCCGTGCCGCATCCGCCACCGGCTCATCCATATCGCCCCCGTCTACCAGTACCGTATAAATTGCGGTAATAGACCCCTTTTCTGAGGTCCCTGCCCGTTCCATCAAACGTGGCAACATCGCAAACACAGAGGGCGTATACCCCTTGGTCGTCGGCGGTTCCCCCGTGGCCAACCCGATCTCGCGCTGGGCCATCGCAAACCGGGTCACCGAGTCCATCATAAACAAGACATTTTTACCTTGATCTCGGAAATACTCTGCAATAGCAGTCCCAATCATCGCCCCTTTGAGACGAATCAAAGGCGGCACATCCGACGTCGCACAGACCACCACCGACCGCTTGAGACCTTCTTCACCCAAAGATTCTTCGATAAAATCCTTGACCTCACGTCCCCGTTCGCCGACCAGACTAATGACGTTAATGTCGGCTGAGCAGTTCCGCGCCAACATTCCCATCAGGGTGCTTTTTCCTACCCCAGACCCGGCAAAAATACCAATGCGCTGACCATTTCCCACTGTCAAAAGACCATCTATCGCACGCACACCGGTCTTCATCACTGTGGTAATGCGCGGACGCATGACCGGATCGGGGGGGTCATTGTCGATAGTGTAGACGGTGTCGTACTCTAGCTCACCCTTGTTGTCCATCGGCTCACCCAACCCATTCAAAACACGCCCCAGCAACCCCATGCCCACCTTGACCTGAATCGGAGATCCCGTTGCAAAAATACGACTTCCAGGACGAATACCCGCCATGGGGCCCAGGGGCATGAGCAGTACTTTCTCTTCTTTAAAGCCCACCACTTCACAGCGAATCGAATGGGTATCCGATACCTCAATCCGACAGAGCTCTCCCACAAAAACACCCTGTACCTGCGCCTCAATAACCAGACCCACCACCTGAACAACCTTGCCAACCACCCGGACCAAATCCGCACGATCAATGGCTGTCATAAAACGCGAAAAATCCATTATTGGTCTTCCGCCGCTTTGACAAAGGCTTTTTCTAAAATGGCCAATTTGGTTTCAAGGGTCGCATCGATATAGCCCAAACGGGTTTCGATCACACAGCCCCCCTCTTCTATCCGCGCATCTTCATGAATTTCGAGCAATTTGATATCCGGCATTTGCGCAAAAATACTCGCCTGATGCTGACGCATATTGTCCGCATCTTTGGCGTTTAATTTAATAATAACTTTGTCTTTGTCTGTAATCCGACGTATCGCGTCCATCACGATGCCCAACAAGGCCTCCGGTGTTTGTGCCAATTCCGCCAACACCATTTTCTTGGCCGACCGCAAAGACAATGCGAGAATTTCCTCTTGGCTTTTTTCTAAAAAAGCTTCTTTTTCTTTGCCAATACGGGTCACGGTCTCAAATACACCTTTTACCGCCGCAGCGTATTGGGATTTTCCATCTTCGTCACCTTTTGCAAAGCCTTTGGTATAGGCTTCTTCCATCGTCCTAGCCTTGTGAGATTCCAGTTCCCTGTCAAACTTGGTCCGCATGTCGGCAAGCTCTCGTTGCAAATCAGACTGGGCTTTGGCTCTCATTTCGTTCAATTCTGCCTGAACTTTTTGTTTGGATTCTTGTTGAAAACGATACAATTGCTCTTGGGCAAGGGCTATATCAATAGGTCCCTCTTCTGGCAAAGGCGTCATCACCACATTCTGCGTCCCAGTATGCGGAGAAAAGGCCCCTGCAATCCGAATCTTAGGATTCGTCGCATAGCTACGCAAAACACGACGACGCTCCCCTTCCGAAACATGCCCCCCCTCCGTCTCTTGGACAGAAGAAAAAGGCTCGTTGGGGTTGCGCTTGATGACGGTCATGGGCTTGAAGTATAACAACCTCAGGTCATTTATCCAAACGCTTATCAAAAGGCGCTGTCGCGAAATGAAAAGGATTAGGCAGAGAAATTAAAAAAAAGGTGACTATCTAGCCCCCCCCTTTTTTTTTTCCAGCCATCCCATAGCCAGCTAAAAAAGCAAAAAAGCATGGAAGTCTGAGCACAAACGGAAGGGCTCGAGAAAAAAGGCAATTCTCGTTTATGAGAGTTTTCGGGGCAAGGAATGCACTGACAGAGATCAATAAATCATAAGAATATAAA
>CANNCG010000058.1 GCA_947502965.1 bacterium
GAAGAGGTGGTAGGCTTTTCTGGGTTGGTGTATCGGTTTAAGGATTTGGCGAATAGCGTGGGTAGACAAGGCTATGGGGTGGAAGTTGGCATCAAGGCACTATATCTGCAATTTCACTATGATTTGTCAGATAGAGAATTGGAAGAACGTCTTCGATTTGACATTGCTTTCAAATGGTTTTGTGGATTTACCGCGTTCGGAGAAACCCCCGATCATAGCTTTTTGGGACGGTTTCGAAAGGCTATGGGAACAAAACGGATAGGGGTATTGTTCAAAGCGATTAACCGCAGAGCCGAAGAAAACGGGCTACTAAAAAAGACATTTCGGTTTGCAGATGCCACCACCATAGAAACCAAGCAAATGACTTGGGAAGAGCGTGACAAAGCGTTGGAAAACGGGGAAGAGGCACTCAACAATCAAAACTGGACTGGTGCAGCTGATTATCGAAGCGCAGTTTGGATGCAAAGGGAAATCCAAATTCTGGTTCGGCTACAAAGGGCATGTCTCTGTCGATATGGGATCGATGCTGATAGAGAGTATCGCCGCAACGTCAGCCAATATTTCAGACCAAGCAGGCTTTGCGCAGGTCTGCCCGAGTTCCGGGGAAATGGTCTTTGCGGACAAAGCGTATTGCCTCAAACCTGCACAAACGGCCACGAAAATTGGCTACAAACAACAGCTTGATTTAGAGCTCCTTTTGCCTTGTCTAGTGTGCGGTTGCTGGAGCGCTTAGCACCACTATCCGAAAGCATGTGGTTGCTCGCGCGCTTACGATCAACTCTCCGCTGCACCCAAAGCGGTGTTTTGAAAACAGGACCACGCACATTGTTGCGGCGCAAACCGGGCAACCACCCTTCGACTCCGCTCAGGCCACATGTTTCGGATCCTGGTGTGAGACCCGTTTAAACTACCTAAAACCCATACCGCTTTGGCTTTGACCTATCCCCACGTTCCGATATTTCAAAAGGATCGGAAGCTGCTTCAATATCGATAAAATCTGGCGATAGCATTTCTGTCTCCGGCGTCAGCGACCATCGCTCCAAAAGCCCCGAGTTTTCCAGCAAGGCCTCCATGAGAAAACGACTGGGCCGTGACATCATCATCCCAGGTACACGTTGTCCCCAACCTGCTTCGACATTGGGCTTGAGGAGATAGAGCTGCTCGCTCGCACGGGTCATGGCCACATAGAGCAAACGACGCTCTTCTTCGAGCTGACGCATGTCTCCCATGGCCTGAAAGGACGGCAAATAGCCATCCACTAGCGAGAGAATAAATACCACCTTCCACTCCAAGCCTTTGGCCGAATGAATCGTCGACAGTGTCAACAGATCAGACTCTCCGCCCGCCTCAGCACCGACATGAGATAGCTGCGGCGGATCGATGAGAAGCTCGGACACAAACGTAGACACATCGGCATGCTTGGCTGCCAGGTGCATGAGGGTATCAAAGTCTGGCTCACGACGTTTGGTATCGTCATAGCGTTTTTCAAAAATAGGTCGAAAATAAACCAAGAGTTCCGCCAAAACAACACCTGGATTTTCTATTTTCCCCCATGTGGACATGCGGGTAGCAAGCGCCAACAGCGCCGTCCCAAAACGACGCGAGGCAAAACGAAAAAAAACCGCATAGATCCGATCTTCATCCGACTCTGGCATCATAGACGTAGCCGGCTGAAAAGCCGCCACCAGCTGTATCGCAATATCCGAAGCTGTTTTCTGGCCAAGACCTTCAAACATCATCAAAACCCGATTCCAACTCACGCTGTCACTGGGATTTTGCAAAAGGCGTAGAAAGGCCATGACATCTTTGACATGGGCACTTTCGATGAATTTAAAGCCCCCAAATTTTTGAAAGGGCAAACCGGCGGCATACAAGGCCAATTCCACATCATTTGAATGAAAACCGGAGCGAAACAACACGGCCATTTCAGAGAGAGGAATCCCATCTTCATGCAATTCCTGAATCCGTTGCACCACAAAGGCACTCTGCATATAGACATCCGACATATCGACAAATACTGGCAAACTACCGCCAGACCGCGAGGTAAAGAGCTCTTTGTCAAAGGTCTCTCTCGAGCGTGCGATTACCGCGTTTGTAAGATTCAAAATGGGCTGATAGCTGCGATAATTTTCTGACAAGGTAATACGCACGGCATCAGGAAAACGCTCATGAAATCCCGTCATATTGCGAATATCTGCCCCCCGAAAGGCATAAATACTCTGGGCATCATCCCCCACCACCATGATATTGCCACCAGGCCCCACCAAGCGCTCGACAATGTCCGCCTGCAAGGCATTGGTATCTTGGTATTCATCTACCATGACATAGGCGAAGCGCTGACGCAAACGCAGACAGATCTCGGATTCTGTCATCAATAATCGCTGCAACTCCGTGAGTAAATCATCATAGTCCAACACATTCAGACGGTGTTTTGTTGCACGATAAGCCTCAAAGATACGGTAAATCTTGTCTGAAAATTCAGAGAATTGTGGATATTCACGCCCCACAATATGGTCAATAGACTGGCCCATATTCACATGCTTGCCAAAAATATCCGCCAAAGTCCCTTTTTGGGGAAAGCGCTTGTCTGATTTTTGAGCCCCCATATCGGCGCGAACACCCGCTATTAACTCTTCCGCATCAGACTTGTCCAAAATCCCAAACCCATCGCGGTATCCCAAACGATGTCCCTCTTGGCGCAATATCGTATTGGCAAAGCTATGAAAGGTCCCGCCCACGACAGCCTCACTCCGTCTATCCCCCACCAGACTGGCCCGACGCAGCATATTTTGGGCCGATTTTCGGGTAAAGGTCATCAACAAAATGGACGACGGAGACACCCCTTTGTCGATCAAATGCGCCACCCTATGAACCAGTGTTTTTGTTTTGCCAGATCCCGCCCCCGCAATGACCAAAACGGGACCCTCCGTTGTCGTCACCGCCTGCACCTGCGCCGGGTTCAACCCGTCCACATGGGCTTTTGTCAGTGGCTTTTCCGGATTGGGCGTATAGCCTTTGAGGGTGTATTTCTTTATTTCCACGCTTTGACCGTATCGACAAGCACCTTGACATGCGCAGGATTCATGTCTGGCAGAATGCCATGACCCAGGTTGAAAATATGCCCAGGATAAGGTCTGAGCGACGCGATGAGCCTATTCGCACGCTCACGCAACACCGCCAATGGCGCATACAGCAACATCGGATCCAGATTTCCCTGGACGGCAATAGGCCGTATTCCCATATTTTTTTTGATCCCCACAATATCCGACTGCCAGTCACAGCCCAATACGTCTGGCGCCATGTCCAAAGCCAAAGGATAGAAGCCCCCCATGCCTTTGCAAAAGTACGTCATCGGCACCTTCGGTCCATAGGTTTTTAATTCCGCAATAATCCGAGAAACAAAAGGCAAAATCCAGATTTGGAAATCCTCCCAAGAGAGCAGCCCAGCCCAGGTATCAAAGAGCTGCAAGGCATGCACCCCTGCATCGACTTGGGATTTCAAATAGCCTATGGTCACAACTGTAACCCTCTCGATAATCTGACGAAATGTGTCTGGGTTTGTCACCATCATCTGTTTGGTGGCTTTTAAATCGGGGCTACTCCCCCCTTCCATCATGTAACAGGCTACTGTAAATGGCGCACCGGAAAACCCAATCAACGCCGTCTCACGAGGCAAACGTTCCCGAATGAGCCGAATGGCCTGCGGGACGTAGGCCAAACGCGACAAGGCATCCTCTGGATCACGTAACACAGATGTCCCCGTCGTGGATAACAATGACGGCATCAGAACCGGTCCTTTTTTTTCAACAAAGGTTAGGGTTTGACCCAAGGCTTCGGCAACCACCAAAATGTCTGAGAACAAAATAGCCGCATCTGGCCCAAAGGCATCGATCGGCTGCATGGTCACCGTCGCAGCCAATTCGGGATTGTGAATCATTTCCATAAACCCATAACGGTCTCTGAGCGCAAGGTATACAGGCATATAGCGCCCAGCTTGGCGCATGATCCAAATGGGCGGTCGAGGAGTTTCGAGGCAACGGGCAGCATCCAAATAAAGCATGGGAAGACCTTTCAGGGTGTGATGCGATTTAGGGTACAATGATAACCTGAAGCGCTCACCTTAAAAAGCTTCTTTCACAGCCATCACTTCCACCTCCCCCTTAAATCCAAGCAACGGAAGTCCTTTTGAAAAGGACTGAACAGGAAGTGCGCTGGATTCTGTGGCCAAAACCAACGCGACTCATTCTAGAACGGGTATATCCTGGGGGTCGTTGTGCGTTACGACCCATTAGATAATGGCGCTGTCGCGAAACGAAAGAATTAGGCACAAAAATCAAGAAAAGGAATTTGGGACTATTTTTCAGGCCTAAAACGTCATTTTTCTGTTTTGAACATCCTATCGTGTAAGGGGATGTTGTAGATCCCCTCGTGGGCGCTAGGTATAGTTGGATGCAGCGGTGGTAGTCAGTTTTTTTTGCAAAATAAAAGTCACCCAAAAGACAAGTTCGGCATTTTTTTTACCCTCAAACTTTGGTAAAATAGAGAGATTAAATTAACAAGGAGTGAACAAATGGCTTTTTACGATTATGACCTTACAGAACAAGTAAAAAGGAAGCACGAACTTTCTAAAATCGAAGAGGTGGTAGGCTTTTCTGGGTTGGTGTATCGGTTTAAGGATTTGGCGAATAGCGTGGGTTGAGCTTGCCCCCTAACGGTGGACCAAAGTTCTAAAAAAAAGGTAACTATCTAGCGCCCCCCCTCAAAGAGGAGTGACTGATTAAGCGCGGCCTGAATGGTTTCCAAAATGTTGAGGCCTTGTTTTTTTGCGGTCTCAATAATGGAGAGCAAAACAGCATGTCGTTCAGCGCCACGCTTGCT
>CANNCG010000059.1 GCA_947502965.1 bacterium
CTCTCCATTATTGAGACCGCAAAAAAACAAGGCCTCAATATTTTGGAAACCATTCAGGCCGCGCTTAATCAGTCACTCCTCTTTGAGGGGGGGCGCTAGATAGTTACCTTTTTTTTAGAACTTTGGTCCACCGTTAGGGGGCAAGCTCAATTGTTTGGAACGTGAAGCGATTGGTTGTGATAACGCCATTGCCCAATCTGAGTGGGGCATAGCGCCCCAAAGGGCGACCTGCGCCTATTTGACGTAAAATCCACTGGATTTTACGCCAAATAGGCCACAAAATGCTTCTTTTATCGATTTTTATCGGATTTTTACAAGAAAATCAGATCCTGCACGTTTTTTACTTTGTTTTGCGACAGCGCCGATACAAAAGACGGGATAGGAAGAGCCTGATGAGCGGAGACGTTCACGTCCTTTTCCGTGAGCGCCTCGAGGGGAAGTTCCTTGGGGCGACGCGACTTATTTTGGAACGGGTATAGCCCTCCAACCCCCTAAAGGGGGAGTAGACGGGAAGTCAAATCCACAAACTCTCTTTCTCTCAAAATCGTAATAGACGCTTTTCCTGACGCATTAAGTTTCTCTGCTTTTTCCAGCTTGCTACCAGGACTGTCGCCGACCACCAAATGGGTCAAATTGGCGGTCACACTGTTCGCAATTTCTGCACCTTTCGCGATGACTCTTGCTTGGGCTTCGTGGCGGGTCATCTTCGTGAGGGTGCCAGTGAACAGATAACGGCGTCCTGTGAAGGGTTTTGCGGCGGCTTTGGTATCGTCAAATGTGGGGGTGATGCCGATTTCGAGGAGGCCCGCATACTCGTGGCGTGTGCTTTCGGAATCGAAGTAGCGGTGAATGGTTTCGGCGGTTTTTCTGCCCACATCATGGCGCGATGCCAGTTCTTCGAGAGAGGCCGTGGCGAGCCTGTTTATATCTTTGAACTGATTGGCCAATACACGGGCGGTTTGCTCTCCAATGCTGGGAATGCCCAAGGCGAAAATAAAGCGGTGCAAGGCGGGGGCTTTGCTGGCCTGGATTGCGTCATAGAGATTTTTGGCTGATTTTTTACCCATGCGCTCTAGGTTGGCGAAGAGGTTTTCGTCTAGCGTATAGAGATCCTTGAGTGTCTGGACATGTTGCTGGTCGATGAGTTGGGCGACGAGCTTTTGCCCCAAGCCTTCGATGTCCATGGCGTCGCGTGAGGCGTAATGTCTCAGACGGCCTTTGCGCTGCTCGGGGCAGTGCCAGTTGCTACAGCGCAAGGCGACTTCGTCATCGCTTTGGATGACAGGGGCGTCGCAGACGGGGCAACGTGTGGGCATGTGAAAGTCTTGGCTATGTGGGAAGCTTTGTACCACACCGATGATGGCGGGTATGACATCGCCAGCACGTTCGATTTCGACGATGTCTCCGATACGCATCTGTTTGCGGGCCATGTCTTCGGCGTTGTGGAGGGTGGCTCTTTGGACGGTGACGCCGGCCAGGCTGACGGATTTCAAAATAGCGACAGGCGTGAGCACCCCGGTACGGCCCACTTGGATGAGAATGTCTTCGAGAATGGTTTGGGCGCGTTGGCTTTGGAGCTTTACCGCGATGGCCCATCGTGGGGCCCTGCTGGTGGATCCGGCGGATTCTTGGAGGGTAATGGTGTCGAGTTTGACGACCACCCCGTCAGTATCAAAATCATAGGCTTTTTTCTTTTCAAAAATATCAAGGATGGCTTGCCAAGTGGCATCTTTCCCTGTGGCTGTTTGAATATCCTCAGAGATCGGAAACCCCAGCGTCTTCAAATGTGCCATGCGGGCACTATGGGTGTCGGTAGGGTGGGCATCCCTCATATCAGACGGGGTCAAAGGGGGGGCAGTCTCTGCTGTGTTTAATGGGCTCGACGGAGCGTCAGCGTCATCCGTTTTTAGCGGGGTCAAAGGGGCGTCAGACCCTTTACCAAGAAAAAGATTTTTCGCCTGCGAAGCATGCGAAAAATCAAAAATCCCTTGATAAACCATGACATCGAGTTGCCTTGTGGCGGTGATAGCCGCATCCAACTGCCGCAAAGAGCCAGCGGCCATATTCCTAGGGTTTGCATACTCGCCACCGATAGTCTCAAACACACTGCGGCGCATGTACACCTCCCCCCGGACCTCTAGGGTGACATGTTCGGGCAAGGTTTTGGGTAGGTTCACAATGTTTTTGAGATTTTCGGTGATCGTCTCGCCTTCTTCGCCATTGCCTCGGGTGCCACCCATTTGCAAGACGCCGTCTTTGTAGCGCATGGCCACGGCGAGGCCATCCATTTTGGGCTCACAGCAAAAGGTGAGCGGCTCGTCAGTATCCAGTTGTTTTTGGAGCCGGTCATAGAAACTATCGAACTCTTCTTTGGTAAAGGCATTGTTGAGGGAGGCCATGGGAATACTGTGGCGAAATAGTGAGAATGTCTCCAAGGGCTTCGAACCTACAGTCCGGGTGGGGGATTCGGGGTCGGCGAGGAGGGGGTTCTCTGCTTCGTATTGGGCAACGAGGGCATAGAGCTGATCGTAGTGGGTGTCGGGGATGAGGGGGGCATCCGACTGATAGTAGTGTTGGGCGTGGGCTTTGAGCTCTGCCACCCGTGCCAGATAATCTACGTGGCTTAGATGGCTTTGTCTGCGAGCCATAGGGTGACTTTCAAAATATAGTGGGTACAGGGCATGAGCAGTAGCTGCGCGATGATGAGTGTGCCCAATAGCCGACCCATCTGGAGAAAAAAGACCACGGATAGGATGTCTTTTTCGGGCCTTGTTCCCCGTGCCACTTCATCGGTGATGCGTGCTCCAGCGGGGTCGACGAAAAGCGTGAACATAATGGTGGCCAGTCCATTGACGATGCCGGAAAGATTGATGGCGGTAGAGCGGAATTCCGGTGCCAATGCCCCTGCCAGCAAGGCGCAGAGAACCCCGATAGTATAGATGGATGCGACCAAGAGATTTAAAACCAAGAAAGTTTTGGGCAGTGTGGCGATACTTACTTTTTTCAGCATCGACCATCTGGGAACCCGAATGGCCTGTCGCCACCCTGCAAAATGCCGGGGCCGCAAGGCCATAATGGCCGTTTTGGGGAGAGATCCCGTTTTGGCAAAAGATCGAATGGCGGCGGTAAACAAGGTGATACATGTTGGGGTGAGCAGCATGCCAACGGCGGCACCCAAGAAGGCCGAGAAAATCACCCAACGAAATTGCATGATGAGGCCATCAATCGCGCCGGGATGTCCTGCGAGAATGGCACCGTCGACAAGTGCGCCCAAGATAGGGGCTTGGAACATGTTGGAGAGGCGACTGACGAGGAGGGTACTGGTGACAAATGAAAGCGCGATGGCGATACGTCCAGTGCGTGTCCCAGCCAAGCGCAGGGTATAGGCCATGGTTTCTGTCACGTGGATGAGGAAGGTAAAAAAACAGACAATTAAGATGGCGTTCATCGGGGGTTATTCTAGGCCATCGTCGTAAAAACACCTGTCACATCATCATCGTCTTCGATGAGTTCGATCAGGGCATTGACTTCCGATTCTTGTTCTTCTGTCAGTTGCACAAGGGTTGTGGGCTCACGGGTGAGTTCTGCGTGCAAAAGGGTGCATCCTCTGTCTTCCAATGCTTTTTGCATACGTCCAAAATCTTCAAAATTTGTCGTGATATACAGGGCCTCGTTATCCCGATGGATTTCTTCGGCACCGTGATCGATCATTTCTAGTTCAAATTCATCCAAATTCCCATCGGGAATGGCCACCTTGTATTCCCCTTTGTGTTCGAACAAAAAGGCCATAGACCCCTTGGTTCCCAAAGCCCCCCCTTTTTTATTAAAATAGCTCCGGATATTGCTCACTGTTCTGGTCGGATTGTTGGTAGCGGTCTCGATCATGATCCCTATCCCATGAGGACCTTTGCCCTCGTATAAGACTTCTTCCAGATCCCCATCCTCTTTGCTAATAGCACGTTTAATAGCAGAATCCAGATTTTGTTTGGGCATATTGGCACTACGGGCTTTGGCTATGACCATACGTAATCTGGGATTACTCCCGGGATCAGGGCCTCCCAGTTTTACAGCCACAGCAACTTCTTTTCCTATTCGGGCAAATACACGGCCCATTTTCGCATAGCGTGCGAACATTTTGTATTTTCTTTTTTCGAACATACGTCCCATGATGCGCCCTCTTGATTATCGTAGTGGTATTGCGACGGTATCATGCCATGACTACAGGTCTCAAACCAAGCAAAGAAGCCCACTTCCTATTTTTCCATGCAAGTTAGTCGGCATAGCAGCACGATAGAGATCCCATCATGAGTATCAAAAGATCTGATTTAGAATCAAAAATACCAAAGGAGACAGATTCCTTTGAAAAAGATTTCTTTTTGACCCCTGTCAAAGAATCTCAGCATCTACAATACATAGAGCTCCTCAAAAATGTACTGCCTTACATTATCTCCGATGAAGGGAAAATTGTACTGGCCCAGGTCATGATTGCCCTCAAAGTTGAAGGCATTATCGGAAGAGACCTCTCTGTTAAACAACGCAAAATGGTCAACATTATTAGCGAAGCTATTCTCACACAGCCCAATAAAAAACAAGCGGCCCTCCGTTTTGCAAAACGATTGCTCAAATAAGTCAGAGCCATCGCATAGCGTAAAAAATAAGTCGAGGTAAAAGGGCGGTTTCGGGTACCCTTTAGTTATCAGAAAAAAGGAGTACAACATGAAACCGACCCGAAGTAAATTTACCGTAATGAGGCAGTTGGTAGCAATGATTCCCGCCG
>CANNCG010000060.1 GCA_947502965.1 bacterium
CTATCTGGGAAACCGTTTTTTGACTTCTCATTGCTTCTAGCGCCACTCGCGCCTTTATATCCGCACTGTAACTTTTCTGTTTCTTCCCCATATTCGTGTCCTCCAGAGTCTATCTATTCTACTGGTCCACTTTTTGGGGGCAAGCTCACATTATACATCCCCTTCCATAACAACAGCTCCGAACGGGCGATTCGAATGGCCAAGGTTAAACAAAAAATATCAGGGGGATTTAGAAGCAAGCGTGGCGCTGAACGACATGCTGTTTTACTCTCCATTATTGAGACCGCAAAAAAACAAGACCTCAATATTTTGGAAACCATTCAGGCCGCGCTTAATCAGTCACTCCTCTTTGAGGGGGGGGCGCTAGATAGTTACCCCGATTTTAAACGCGCCATTTTGGCTTTTTTCTCAAACGATTCCCTCGAATTCAAGGCAGAGCTCCGCCTGTTTATTGGCTTCGACCTGCATCTCCTTCATTCACCTTGAAAATCTAGGTTTCATTTTGAAAGAGTTATATGACTAACGCAATACGATTAAAACCCGGTCTTGACAAGTCGATGCTTAATCGACACCCTTGGATTTTTTCTGGAGTAATCCCAAGTATAGTTGGTATTGCACCCGGCATGATTCAACCCGTCCCTTCTATTTTGGCGCGCAAGCCCCATCCCGCCATTGCATCCCTGAGCTCTCGGAGCTGATCATGCGCCCGAATCAGGCCAATCATCGGTGGGGCATAGGGGGCAATATCGGGGATAGTCGCAATCGATATCCCCCCAATTGCCACATAAGGGATCCCCAAGCTGGCAACCTCACGGAGATAGTCATAGCCAATACCCGCACGGCCTGGCTTTGAGGGCGTCTCCCAAATAGGCCCTACACTGATATAGTCGGCCCCCTCTCCCACCGCCCGCTGACCTTGCTCGAAATCATGCGTGGTACGCCCGATGAGACGGTGCGGCCCCAGGATCTGACGCTGCATCGCAATAGGCACATCGTCTTGACCGGTATGAAGCCCATCCGCACGAATGGCCAGTGCAATATCCAAATGGTCATTGATCACCAAAGGTATACGGGTATCGTGATGCGTAGCTTTGAGGAATAGGGCTTTGTCATAAATCTGGGCTTTGGTAGCATGTTTGTCTCGCAGCTGTATCACCACGGCCCCCGCCTCTACACCCGCCAAAAGGATTTCTGGATCGTCAGAAATGAGATACACCCCCGGCAAAAGTTTCGGTTTTTCGGCCAACAACACCACTTCTTTTTCGAGCATGTAGAGGTCATATCTCAGACGGTTATATGTGCTATTTCCTGTGTATTCTTCCAAAACACGTAGCCCCTCCAGCGCACGTTTGAAATTGGCCCTCAGCAAGGTTACCATGTCGCCCCGTTTGGTGGGTGGCTCATAGGCGCGGGCATCTTCCGCGACATTTCGACACATCAGGTGGTCTTCATAGGCTGTTTCGGTGGCATTGATCGTGTGCCGGAGCTGGGCGATCTGCTGGGACAAGGCCACATGGCTACATACGAAACGCAGGTATTCCTCGATAACCCGCAGTCCCTCTGAGACACGGTTGAGGTTGGCATCAATAATTCTATTGTCCATGAGGCAGTCCCAGAACCACTTTTGCAGCCTGCATAATGGGATTTGAAGCGGGGAAAATACGGGAGATCAAGTGTTCATATCTTTTGCGAATCATGGTTTTTTGAGGCTCTCGTTGAATATGTAACACCTCTGCGGCCATGGCCTCTGGGATCATTTTGTGCTGAATGAATTCCGGCACCAAGGTGTAGTTGCTCAAAATATTGGGAAGACCAATATGTTTGATTTGAATACGCAGTCCATATTTGGCCACCACATAAGACAAGGGCGACAAGGCCCCCAAAATAATCATGGGCACCCTGTAGAGTAACAGATGCAGGGTCATCGTTCCGCTGGCGGTGAGCGCCACATGGCTTTCTTTGAGCAAGGGATCTTTGTCTCCCTCCCATAGCAGTACGGGCAGTCCTGGCGTATGGGTCACCACCATTTTGCGAATCAAGGACACAAACCGGCTGTCTGTCACCGCAATCGTAAAATGGTACCCCAATTGTTTATCATGCAGACGCTGCGCCGTTTGCAACATTTTGGGCAATACTCTGGCAATTTCTTGGGGACGGGATCCTGGCCAGAGAGAGAGCAGGGGCATGGAGGCCGTTTTGGGCGGAGGATTGTCCGACACGGGTGGCAAAAGATACGTCAAAGGGTGCCCAAAGTAATGCACCCGAGACGCCAAAGGCTTATAAAAATCATACTCTGGTTCAAAAATCGTAATAATATCCTGACTATGTGCCGCAATTTTTTTGGCCAATCGCGCATCTTTCCATAACCAAGAATTGGGTGTGATATAAGTCACAATCGGCACTTTATATTTTTCCAACAATGCGGAAAAATGACCATGCATATGTTGAAAATCCACAATCACCGCAATATCTGGCAGGTCCTGATCCATGGCCCGCTTTAGGACCTTGAGCAAGGCTTGTCGAAAAAGACGATATCCCAAACCCACCAACCCCAAGGGGCTTTTGTAGGCCGTTTCATACACAAAAAAATCGCTAGCCGCCTTGAGTCTGTCCCCACCAGCAGCCGTAATCTGGCATCCAGGATGCAAAATCTTGAGCGCCTTGGCGAGTTCTGCGCCATAAATGTCCGAAGAAATTTCTCCAGATAGAATGAGAACTTTGTTAACCTTCATCCTCATCCGCCTTGCTTGCCTTTTTGATAATACCACGCGGAGAATCCCGTTTGAGAAACTGAAGAAGACGCTGGGCTTCTAAGCTAGTGACGCCTTCAGCCTCAATATCATGCAGGGCTTGAGAGACATTTTTTTCCATACGGTAATAGTGTTTAAAGATCCTCCGTATTTCTTGGATAGCCACACGGGATACCCCTCGTCGCTTGAGCCCAATCAAGTTCAGCGTGCGAATCAAGGCCGGATTTCCCTCACACAGCATAAAGGGTGGCACATCCTGAGGCAGTCGGGTGTAGGCCCCCACCATCGCCCCTTCGCCAATACGAACAAATTGATGCACGCCCGTCATGCCCCCGATGAGCACCCGATCTTCGATGATCGAATGGCCCGCGATATTGGTCATATTGGCTATGGTGACGTGGTTTCCGACATGACAATTGTGAGCCAAATGCACATTGGTCAGAAAGAGATTGTCCGAACCCACGACGGTGGCCGCTTCACGGCCTGTGGCCCGGTTAATGGTGACATATTCCCGAATAATATTTCGATCCCCAATTTTCACAAAAGACCTTTCGCCAGCATACTTGACATCCTGAGGTCCTGAACCAATAACAGAGCCAAAATGAACATGGCACTGACTCCCCAGTTGGGTCCATTTCTCGATCATGACATGGCCTTCGATAATCGTGTTGTCCCCGATGACCACATTCTCACCGATGATCACATTGGGACCGATGACCACGTCTTTGCCCAAAATAGCAGAGGCATGTACAGAGGCCGTACGGTGGATCTGAGGCCGTGTGGGACGCAGAGACAATGTAAAGGTAAATTCGCCTTCACACACCAGCTCTCCATTGACCAGGGCCATGCCGTCCATACGCACAAAGTCTTCTTTTATTTTCTGGGTCACCATTTCGAGGCGCAATTGGTCCCCAGGCGTCACGGGCTTTCTAAACTTGACCTTGTCCATCGCAGCAAACAGGGCCAAACGTCCAGCAAATTCGGAATCGCGTAGCAAAAGTGTGCTGCCTGTTTGGGCCAAGGCTTCGAGAATGAGAACCCCAGGCATAATGGGTTTTTCTGGAAAATGACCTTGAAAAAAAGGCTCGTTCATCGTGACATTTTTGATGCCAACGATACGCTCTTTGTGTACGTATTCGAGAATGCGGTCTACCAATAAAAACGGATACCGATTGGGAATGACACCCTGAATATCTGCAGTATCCAGTACAAAATCGCTCATGGAAATGACTCTTTCAACGGGAATTATGAAGATATATAGCCGTTACAAAATCAAACCCTGATTTCAAATCGCAGCGGGAACATATTTTTCATATGTAACCAGCGATCTTTGGAAAGGCATCCGGTCCCGGTTTTATTCCAGGCGACTATTCCAGTTCCTCTGGATAGGCGTCATTGAAATCTCATCCTTGAGGAACGGACCCCCCATCGGGGAGAGTATTTTGGAATGGGCACCCCTATCTTAGCAGACCTTTGGGTAAGGATCTATGCTGGCTCGCCCCCTAAGAACAGCTACGGTACCCGAGGCGTTTCAAAAAAATGGGGCCGAGATTTCATAGAAGGCGCTGTCGCAAAACAAAGCAAAAAACGTGCAGGATCTGATTTTTTTGTAAAAATCCAATAAAAATCGCACAGCCATCCCATAGCCAGCTAAAAAAGCAAAAAAGCATGGAAGTCTGAGCACAAACGGAAGTGCTCGAGAAAAAAGGCAATTCTCGTTTATGAGAGTTTTCGGGGCAAGGAATACACTGACAGAGATCAATAAATCATAAGAATATAAAAAGTTTCT
>CANNCG010000061.1 GCA_947502965.1 bacterium
ATCTGGGAAACCGTTTTTTGACTTCTCATTGCTTCTAGCGCCACTCGCGCCTTTATATCCGCACTGTAACTTTTCTGTTTCTTCCCCATATTCCTGTCCTCCAGAGTCTATCTATTCTACTGGTCCACTTTTTGGGGGCAAGCTCACACCAACCCAGAAAAGCCTACCACCTCTTCGATTTTAGAAAGTTCGTGCTTCCCTTTTACTTGTTCTGTAAGGTCATAATCGTAAAAAGCCATTTGCTCACTCCTTGTTAATTTCATCTCTCTACTTTACCAAAGTTTGAGCGTAAAAAACATGCCGAACTTGTCTTGTTGGTGATTTTTATTTTGCAAAAAAACCGACTACCACCGCTGCATCCAACTATACCTAGCACCCACGAGGGGATCTACAACATCCCCTTACATGATAGGATGTTCAAAACAGAAAAATGACGTTTTAGGCCTGAAAAATAGTCCCAAATCACCTTTTTGAATTTTTGTGCCTAATTCTTTCGTTTCGCGACAGCGCCACACAGGGAAATTTCATGTTTCTTTCGAGGCTTTTGTGCTCAAAAAATAACTTATGCGGCCTGTAGCTACGCTGATAAATTGCTAAATAGGCCGATATCCTAGCCGCTTTTTTTTTCATAGCCCCCAAAATCGCACAAGGATCCTCACTATCCGGGTTCAGACAATTGGATTTCGAAATTCGCTTTTTGGATGCTCCCCTCCTTAGCGTACCGATTACTTTTCGGGTTTAATATGGGGTTGCGTGGCTTTAACCTGCTTGTGCTATAGTCTCAGCCACCATTTAACAAGGAGTCACCCTGTGTTTAAAAAAATATTGATTGCCAATAGAGGCGAAATTGCCCTTCGAATTATTCGCGCTTGTCGAGAATTGGGGATTTCATCTGTTGCTATTTATTCTGAAGCAGACAAAGATTCCCTTCACGTCAAATTGGCGGATGAAGCGATTTGTGTGGGCCCACCGTCCCCAAAAGAAAGTTATTTAAATATTCCCCAAGTCATTTCTGCAGCTGAAGTGACGGGCGCTCAGGCCATTCACCCTGGCTATGGTTTTTTGGCTGAAAATGCCAATTTTAGTGAAATCTGTCAGGCCAATAACATTGTTTTTATTGGGGCCTCACCTGAAAATATTCGGCTAATGGGCAACAAGAGCCAAGCCAAGAAAACCATGCAGCAGTTTGATGTGCCCACAATCCCCGGCTCAGAGGGACTGGTGCATTCGGAAGAAGAGCTAGAAAGTATCGCCAAAAAAACCGGGTATCCCCTCATGATCAAGGCGTCTGCGGGTGGCGGTGGCAAAGGGATGCGCATCGTGGAATCCCATCGACAATTGGTGGATGCGTATCGTATTGCGGTCAATGAAGCGCAAACAGCCTTTGGAAATGGGGACGTGTATATCGAAAAATTCATTGAAAATCCCCGCCATGTGGAAATTCAAATTTTGTCGGATGCGGACGGTCATGCGATTCATTTGGGAGAGCGGGATTGCTCTATTCAGCGTCGACATCAGAAATTGATAGAGGAGTCTCCCTCGCCGGTTGTATCGGAGGCCTTGCGTCAAAAAATGGGTGAAACGGCTGTTCGTGTGGCTTCTTCTTTGCGGTATCAGGGTGCTGGTACGGTGGAGTTTTTGGTGGACAAACACCACAATTTTTATTTCATGGAAATGAATACCCGTATCCAGGTGGAGCATCCGGTGACAGAAATGGTGACCACCATTGATTTGCTCAAGCACCAGATTATGATTGCTGCGACCGGAAAGTTATCTCTCCAGCAGTCGGATGTTGTTTTTTCGGGACATGCTATTGAATTTCGTATCAATGCTGAGGATTATACCCGGCAATTTGCGCCCAGTCCTGGTCGTGTGCATTTGTATTTGCCGCCTGGTGGGCCGGGTGTTCGTATGGATTCCCATATCTATCCTGGCTATGTGGTGCCGCCGTATTATGACTCGTTGTTGGGCAAGTTGATTGTTTGGGGACATGACCGAGACGAAGCCATTAAACGCGGTGCGCGGGCCCTCAATGAATTTATTATTGATGGGGTGACGACCACCATCCCGTTTCATCAATTGGTGATTTCGCATCCTGATTTTATTTCAGGCAATTTTGACACCAGTTTTGTGGATAAAAAACTTTTGGCCAAACAGAATGGGTAAACGCAACACGGGTCGAAAACTGGCGATGCAGATTTTGTATCAAGCCGAGTTGTCGAAACATCCCGCAACGAAAGAGATGCGGGAGTCTTTTTTTGATCACCATCAAGTGGTCTTGGTAGAGACACGTTCTTGGGCTTCGGAATTGGTAGAAGGTGTCAATTCCCACCAAAAAGAATGCGATGCGTTGATCAAAAAATATGCGATTGGATGGTCTTTGGATCGGATTCGTCCTGTTGATTTGTGTATTTTGAGATTGGCATTTTATGAGCTGTTATATACCGATTCAGGGCACGGCGTGGTCATCAATGAGGCCATTGAAATTGCACGTCGGTATGCGGCTATGGAGTCTCCCAAATTCCTCAATGGTATTTTGGGAAAATATGTTGAAGACAGATGTTTACCGGTCTCATCCAGGGAATAGCGGCTGTTGTGGGTGTGGCGGATCGGGTGACGGGTAGGGGGCTCACCCTGGCAATTCCCGAGACCCTCATGCCGGGGGAAAGTGTGGCATTGAACGGGGTCTGTTGTACGGTGTTGCCAGGTGGTTCCAGCGACTCTTGTTACAGCGTGGATTTGCTCCAAGAGACCTGTGACAAGACCACCCTAAAGGCGGTGCAGGTGGGAGATCTCGTAAACTATGAGCGCTGTGTGACGCCCAGTACCTTGTTGGGGGGGCATCTGTTACAGGGGCATGTGGATTGTAAGGGGATTATTCAGGACATCGCCGCCTTGGGCAATGGAACCTATGAACTCAAGGTATCGTATCCCAGCACTTTTTTTGCGCTGCTGGTTCCCAAGGGGTCCATTGCGATAGAGGGTGTTAGCCTCACCGTGGTTGCGGTGACTCCTATATTCTTTTCTGTGCATATTATCCCCCATACATGGCAGATGACGGTACTGTCTCACCGAAAATTCGGGGACTTTGTTAATCTCGAATATGATATTGTGGGAAAATATTTGTATCATTTTTACAAAATCCACCAGGCTTAAACACACTAAGGAGACCCTCATGATATTTCACAGCATAGCCGCGGCGATAGAGGACATTGCGAATGGCCGGATGGTCATCGTCGTGGATGATGAAGACAGAGAAAATGAGGGAGATTTGGTCCTGGCGGCTCAATTTGCGACCCCGGATAACATCAACTTTATGATTACCCACGCCAAAGGATTGGTCTGTTTGCCTGTGACAGACGAGCTGCTGGAGAAATGGGAACTCAAAGAAATGGTGAATCACAACGAAGATGTCTTGAAAACAGCGTTTACTGTGTCTGTAGACGGGGCGCCATCCCAGCGTGTGAGCACGGGGATTTCGTCGGCAGATCGTGCAAAAACCATTCAGATTTTTATCAATCCAAACAGTAAAAAAGGGGATTTGATTTCGCCAGGGCATATTTTTCCTTTGCGGGCACGGCGGATGGGGGTTTTGCGTCGTGCGGGGCATACCGAAGCCTCGGTGGATTTGGCGAGATTGGCCGGATTGCCGCCAGCGGGTGTGATCTGTGAGATTATTAAAGAAGATGGGGGTATGGCCCGTGTGCCTGATTTGGTGGTATTTGCAAAGCAACACAATCTCAAAATAATCACTATCAAAGACTTGATTCGCTATCGTATTGAAAAAGAGCGTTTTATAGAAAAGAGAGAGACGGTAAATTTACCGACAGCACATGGCGATTTTTCCCTAACGGCGTATCAGGACATGATCAATGACAAATTGCATTTGGCGCTGATAAAAGGCGATTTGTCTGGGGATCAGCCTGTTTTGGTGCGTGTGCATTCGGAGTGTTTGACGGGGGACGTGTTTCATTCTTCCCGCTGTGATTGTGGCGAACAGCTTCAAGCTTCTATGCAAATGATAGAGGCTGAAGGGCGGGGTGTTCTGCTCTATATGAAACAAGAAGGTCGTGGGATAGGTCTAGACAACAAGCTCAAGGCGTATAAGTTGCAGGAGAATGGGGCCAATACGGTGGATGCCAATCTGGCCTTGGGTTTTGATGCCGATTTGCGTGATTATGGTGTTGGTGCTCAGATTTTATTGGATATCGGCTTGCGAAAATTGCGCTTGATGACCAATAATCCTACCAAAATTGTGGGTCTAGAAGGGTATGGATTGGAAATTACAGCGCGTGTTCCCATTGTGATTCCCTC
>CANNCG010000062.1 GCA_947502965.1 bacterium
CTTTATGGATGCCATTGTTTGGAATCTCAAAAGAGTGGTTGTGATAACGCCATTGCCCAATCTGAGTGGGGCATAGCGCCCCAAAGGGCGACCTGCGCCTATTTGGCGTAAAATCCAGTGGATTTTACGCCAAATAGGCCACAAAACGCTTCTTTTATCAATTTTTATCGGATTTTTACAAGAAAGTCAGATCCTGCACGTTTTTTACTTTGTTTTGCGACAGCGCCATCAACGACAGGGTCGAACATCCACGATTTCATTTTTCGAGGATTCGCGGCTACGCAGCTCATCCTCGAGCTCCGATGTTTGAGGGTGAACACCGCAGGTGTGAAAAAAAGCCGCTTACGCACGAATTAAACACAACATCGCGTACCGATTACGCCCCACGATATCCAGCGCGCGTAACGCGCGCTGGATATCTTAAATTTTGATGCGTTCTGAGTGGGTATACATATTGAAGCGGAGTCCCCGCGCAAAGCCCACCACGGTGATCCCCCGCTCTGCCGCCAAGTCAAAGGCTTTGTCCGTCACCCCTGTGCGCGAGACCAGTATTTTGACCCCCGCAGCCACCGCCGTAGACACCAAGGCATAATCCACACGTCCCGATACGATCAGAATCTCGCGGTCCTCGCCCTGCACCACCGACTGCCCCAAAATCTTGTACAGTGCAGGCATCTGATAGAGATCTTCTGCAAAACATGTCAGATCTTTGCGCGAGGCAAAGGCGGCACTATGGGTAACCCCGGTATGCTTGTAGAGCATGGCATTTTCTTGGAAATACGCCGTCAGCATAAAAATCTCCTGCCGGGTAATCGCAAGATCCTCTATCTTCTTAGGCGCATGCCCTTTTTTGGGCAAAACAGGCTGCACAGAGGTCTCCGACTTGGTCAATACCCACGGGCCATCCACCTGCGCCGCATGCCAATAGGGATGCCCCGCATGGGCGGCCATCGCCACCCCTATGGCCAACTCTTTTTCCAATCCCTGCGTACAGCCTACCAGATGGGACACCCCATCACAGATCACGGTGATGTCTTTTTCGATCACCAATTGGTCACTTTGAGATTTTACATCTCTATCTGAAACACGTTTAACTGTTAATCCACGCATCCACATGGGGGGTCTCCTTTACCAAAGCGCCATGCCCCATGGGGTTCGCCATATCGGCCAATAGCTAACAAATTTCTACCAGCACAAGGGTCCTGTCATCCTTGGATGGACTGGCACCAGAAAAAGCCATGACGTCATCAAATACAAAAGCCAACGCCTCATCTAATCCATTGTCCAGTTGGGAAACCAAGGCCGCTTCCAAACGCGCCACACCAAATTCTTCTCCAGATGGGTTTCTGGTTTCAGAAAGACCATCCGTATAAAACACAATTCTATCCCCAACAGCAAGGTCTATCGCCTTCTCTTCATAAGTTTCTCCTGAAAACATGCCCAAGAATACCCCCTTTGTCGCCAGGGTTGTCACCCGACGATCCGCATGCACGATAAAAACAGAGGGGTGCCCTGCTGTGGACAAGAGCATCTTACGCTGTGTCGGAAAAAACGTGGCAAAGGCACATGTCACATACGAAATCTGAGAATTTTCAATATGCTTCAAAATATGGTTGTTGGCTTTGGCCAGGATGACAGAAGGCCGACGCTCGGAATGGGCAATCTCGGAAATCAATCCCGACGACAAGGCCATGACCAGTGCAGAAGACACCCCATGCCCGGCCACATCTCCGATCGACACGCCTATACATTCTTCGTGAACCCCGACGTAAGACGCAATTCCCGTACGGCGTGGCTTTTCCTGCAACTCAGAAAACAACTGAGAAGCAAAACAATAGAAATCGCCACCAACACTGTTGGCAGAGTCACAGCGTCTCGCAATTTTGAGTCCGGAATGCCGGGGCGGCTCGCCACTCAGCAAAGCTTGCTGCACACGATGTGCCATGTCCAATTCTTTTTGCATGGCCTCACCCCTTGGCGTCAAGGGCGACTGGGCCTGTGCGTCCACAGACGCAGCATCTGGCGACGGGGATATAGTGGGCCGTCCAAAACGAAGCAACATGACCGTGATCACACTGATCAGCCCAAAACAGGCGATAATCACAGGGTTAGCGCGCTGTGCCAATAAGGCCGTGGTCCCAAACACATACATACACAGATAAGACAGCATCCGAATATTGAATTTCATTCTATATTCCAGTAAACTTGATTTCCTGCATTTGGGCGGCATAGCCAAGTGGTAAGGCTGAGGTCTGCAAAACCTCCATCCCCAGTTCGAATCTGGGTGCCGCCTCCAAATTCTTCCAGCATCTATACCCGTTCCAAAACGAAACCCGGATTTCAAATCGCGGCGGGAGCATACTCCTCATATGTGACCAGAGCTATTTGGAAAGGCACCCGGTCCCTGTTTTATTTTTGAATGGGTATAACTAGCGCCATAGACGCGTACAAATATCTCATCTACGTATTGCAAATACTTGTCTAGCTTAAACACCGCTATGACGTCTTCGACGTTCATTTTGTCCATAACTTGGGTATCGGCCAAGATCTTTTCGCGAAACGACACCCGTTCTTGAAACGCAGCCATCGCATTGCGCTGCACCCAACGATAAGCCTCTTCACGTAACACGCCTGCATCAATGAGCTTGAGCAACAACTGTTGGGAGTAAAACACCTCGTATGAGCGCCCAATATTTTCCATCATCTGCGCTTCATTGACCTGCATAGTGCCGATCACTTTGGTCATCAAGCCAAACATATAGTCGAGCGTCACCGTCGCATCAGGAAAAATCATACGCTCTGCCGATGAATGTGAAATATCCCGTTCATGCCACAGCGCTTGGTTTTCCATCGCCGTGAGGGCATACCCGCGCAACACCCGAGACAACCCGGTCACCCGTTCACACAGAATCGGATTTTTCTTGTGCGGCATGGCAGAAGATCCTTTTTGGGAACTTGAAAAGGGCTCAAGGATTTCATTACATTCTGTTTTTTGTAGTCCACGGATCTCCGTAGCCATTTTCTCCAGAGACCCCCCGATGATCGCCACCGTCGTGATCACATGGGCATGCCGATCCCGCTGCAAGATTTGAGTAGAAATAGGGGCTGGTGCCAACCCCAACTCCGCACAGACCTTGGTCTCCACAGAAGGCGACATATGCGCATAGTTGCCCACCGCCCCAGAGATTTTTCCCACATTGACCTGTGCCAATGCCTCGACCAAACGGGCACGGTTACGCTGCATCTCTGCGTACCATACCGTTAGTTTGAGTCCCAATGTCGTGGGCTCCGCATGCACCCCGTGGGTACGCCCCATCATCGGGGTCATTTTGTAGACATGGGCTTGTTGTTTGAGAATGTCCAAGTAGAGATCTATATCTTCGAGCAAGACTTTTCCGGCATCTTGGATGAGGAGACTAAACGCCGTATCGACAACATCCGACGAGGTCAAACCCAAATGCACATACCGCGACGAAGGGCCTATGTTTTCGGCCAAGTTGGTCAAAAAAGCGATCACATCATGCTGGATTTCTTTCTCTATTTCTTCGATACGGGCGACATCGAAGGCCGATTTTTCGACAATGGCTTGAAAATCTTCTTCGGGAATATTTCCCAATTTCACCTGAACCCGACATGCGGCAATTTCGACATCCAACCATTTCTGAAATTTTGTATCCAAGGACCAAATATCGGCCATCTTTGACCGACTGTAACGTGTAATCATAGTGGGTGCTAGTGTAACAAAGCGCTATACATGGCGCTAGTCTTGCCTTCCGGTTGGGGGCCCCATCCCCTGCCACTTTCCCCAGGGAAGGGAACGGTTGTTTCAAAGGGTGAGCGACTGCGTCACTCACCCTTTGAATCCCTAAAAATCACGCAGTTCCACGCTGCTTAATACCGCACAATTCTTCATTATTCTGCCTAATCGGGGCCAACTTTGTGATGGGTTTCCCCATCGTGTCGGCGCTGTCGCGAAACGAAAGAATTAGGCACAAAAATCAAGAAAGGGAATTTGGGACTATTTTTCAGGCCTAAAACGTCATTTTTCTGTTTTGAACATCCTATCGTGTAAGGGGATCTCGTAACTCCCCCCGTGGGCGCTAGGTATAGTTAGATGCAGCGGTGGTAGTCGGTTTTTTTGCAAAATAAAAATCACCAAAAAGACAAGTTCGGCATGTTTTTCACGCTCAAACTTTGGTAAAGTAGAGAGATGAAATTAACAAGGAGTGAACAAATGGCTTTTTACGATTATGACCTTACAGAACAAGTAAAAGGGAAGCACGAACTTTCTAAAATCG
>CANNCG010000063.1 GCA_947502965.1 bacterium
TATCTGGGAAACCGTTTTTTGACTTCTCATTGCTTCTAGCGCCACTCGCGCCTTTATATCCGCACTGTAACTTTTCTGTTTCTTTCCCATATTCCTGTCCTCCAGAGTCTATCTATTCTACTGGTCCACTTTTTGGGGGCAAGCTCACAATACCCCTATCGGTTTTGTTCCCATGGCCTTTCGAAACCGTCCAAAAAAGCGATGATCGGGGGTTTCTCCGAATGCGGTAAATCCACAAAACCATTTGAAAGCAACTTCAAATCGAAGACGGTCTTCCAATTCTCTATTTGAAATCTGGGTGTCATTTTGGAACGGGTATACGCGCAGTAAAACCCGGTTTTTTTAGGTTGAGATCTTTGTCTAACCTAATTTTGCGACATCGCCTAGGACTCGTCAAAAATGGATGGTAAAAAAATAATAATTGGGGTATCTTGTAAAGCGTTCGAATACCACTTTTAGGAGAATTATACTTATGAAAAAGAAACAGATTTTAGCAGCAGCATTGGTTGGCGTTTTTGCATTGGGCATGTCCTCAGCAACATTTGCGACAGACACAGCTGCAAAGACAGCGACAACAAAACCAAGCAAAACAACTGAAGTAAAAGCTGAGATCACAAAAGAAAAACATAGCGTCAAAAGCAAAGATGGTTATGCCGCTAAAACCGAAACTGTAGTAGCCGCTAAAGCAACCGCACACGCTAAAACAACCGTCCCCGCAACAAAAACTCCTGAAAAGAAGTAATTGATTTCATGACCTGGCTAGGCGAAGTATATTCGCCTAGCTTTTTCCACCCGATGCCAATCTCAAAACGAGTCATGGTTCCCCGTGTCGGTTTTTGAATAAAACTTTGTTCTCCACATTATCAAAGAAAGCTACCGACTCACGCCACACTATGTATCTCTTTCTATGGGTGCATAAGCAGCCCTTGATTTGGACTATACTTTTGAATAGCGTATGTGGGTCTACTCCTGTTCTGTGATTTTGCCACGAACCATGACGACTTTTCCGGTTCGCACCAATTCGATAATCCCGTAGTCTTGCAAAAAAGTAATCATAGCATCTAGTTTTTCAGTAGAGCCGGTGACCTGGATGATGAGCTCCTCTGGTCCCAAATCCGTTGTAATGGCATTGAAATGGTGGATGACTTGCAAAAGTTCTGCACGCTTTTCCGCTTTTGCTTGTACTTTGATGAGGGCCAGCTCTTTTTCGACGACCTGACGAGAGTCTTTGTGTTCGCTAGCATGTACCACATCGACCAATTTGCTAGCCTGTTTGATGATTTGTTCCAAAACAGAGGGTTCGCCATGTGCTGTAATGGTCATTCTGGAATAGCGGCCATCAAGCGTGGGTGACACCACGAGAGACTCGATATTGAATCCCCGTCTCGAAAAAATGAGCGATATGCGAAGCAGGACGCCGGGCTTGTTGGCAACCAAAAGACTGATAGTGTGGATATTGGGTCTGTTTTTGATGAGTTCTATTTTGGGCATGTCTGTCTCCTTTTAGGTGCTTCCCTTTGGTTTTTCTAACTTTTGTTTGGGCATTTCGATAATCATGTCGTCAGCGGTACCTCCGGCTGGAATCATCGGGAAGACATTGTCTTCTTTGACAACCTCTGCGTGAATAATACATGGCCCATCGTTGTAGGCCAGGGCTTTTGCCAAAATACGTCGTACATCTGCGGGTCTCTTGATACGGAATCCTTTGACCCCATAGGCTTCGCCCAGTTTGACAAAATCAGGATTTCCTTCCAAATCAACCCCAGAAAGACGTTGGTCATAAAAAAGCTCTTGCCATTGTCTGACCATTCCCAAGAATTTGTTGTCAATGATAACGATTTTGATGGGTAATTTTCGGATAGCAGCGGTAGACAATTCAAACGAAGTCATCTGGAATCCACCATCTCCCACGATGGCAATAACGGTTCTATCCGGACATCCCATTTGTGCGCCAATGGCAGCAGGAAACCCAAACCCCATTGTGCCAGCACCGCCAGAGCTCAGCCATTCATCCGGACCATGTGTCTTGAAAAATTGGGCGGCCCACATTTGGTGTTGTCCAACATCGGTGGTGACGATGGCGTCGCCTTTGGTGAGTTTGTAAAGCTCGTCTATGACATGTTGGGCTTTGAGACCGCCATGAATTTTGTAACCCAATGGATACTTTTTTTTGTAGCCGTCCAGTTCTTTTAGCCACGCTTCAGTAGGTAGTGGGTCTACCATTTTGATTAAATCTGTGAGAATGGCTTTGGCATCCCCAACCGCAAAGGCATCTGGTTGCAGGATTTTGCCTATTTCGGCGTAGTCAATGTCAATGTGTAGTTTTTTTGCGTTTGGACAAAAGCGCTCTATTTTGGCGGGTGTAATGCGGTCATCCCATCGGGAGCCTATAGAGAAAATAAGGTCGCAATTCGAGACCGCCTTATTGGCATAAGCGGTACCATGCATACCCAGCATGCCCAATGCGAGGACATGGTTTTCTGGGAAGGCCCCTTTTCCTAAAAGGGTGTTGGTGACGGGGGCTCCTAGTTTTTCTGCAAATGCGACAAGTTCTTTTGTGGCCCCTGAAATTAAAATGCCTTGTCCAGCGAGGAGAAGGGGCTTCTTGGATTCTTTGAGGAGTTGTGCGAGTTTTGAAATGTCTTTTTTGGGCGCTTTTTCGGGAAGGCTATAGCCAGGAAGGTCCATCTCAATGTTTTTGAGAGAAGCCGTACATTCTGCTGAGGTAATGTCTTTCGGAAGGTCAATGATCACCGTTCCTGGACGCCCTGTTTGGGCAATATAAAAGGCTTCTTCAACAATACGTGGGATATCATTGGGGTCTTTGACCAAATAGCTATGCTTCACGATAGGTGCCGTGATCCCAAATACATCGGCTTCTTGGAACGCGTCTTTACCCAACGAGGGGGTAATGGTTTGCCCACACAGAACAATGAGGGGAATGGAGTCCATTTGGGCGGTGATAATGCCGGTGACCGTATTCGTCGCACCGGGGCCACTGGTGACGAGGACAACCCCAGGTTTGCGTGTCGCACGCGCGTAGCCATCTGCGATGTGGGTGGCCCCTTGTTCATGACGTACGAGGACAAAATCGATTTTGGAATCAAATAAGGCATCAAAGATAGGGATGGCGGCCCCACCGGGATATCCAAAAATGAATTTCACATCTTTGTTTTCTAGACATTTTATGAGGGCTTCTGCGCCAGTTATATGTTTTTTTGTCATTTTTGAACCTCTTATTTATTTTGAATTGTTATTTTATCAGAAAAAAGCTTTTTTTTAGAAATGTTTTTTGAATTATTATCCAAGGATGTCTTTTTTTTTTGTTTATTCTTGGAGGATCTTTGCGTGGCTCCGTACGGCCTACTCCCCAGGGAGGGGGTAAACAGCGTTTGAATGTGAATACCCTTTCTAGAACCTAACCTAAACCACACACTGACTAAAGAGGTAATCGGTACGCTAAGGGGTGGAGTCAAGATGGCGAAAGAATTGGAGGAGATCTAATTTGGCGCTGTCGCAAAACAAAGCCCGCGTTCAAGTTCTAAGTGTAACACCTGGGATTTTTGATCCCAGAAAAAAGGTATAAAACTGAAATGAAGCGATCTGACTAGAACAGCGCAGCTGCCCGCGCAGCGGGTCGAAGATTCTAGACAGGTTAGTGGAATGGACGTTAGAGGGAGGGCCTGTCCAGAGGCTGTATAGTAGGGTTAAGAGACTTTTTGGGTGTGGTGTATTTGGCAACAAACCACGCAAAGAAATGCTTAACCCCAGGAGCAAAAATACGGTAAACAAGGCCCATTCGTACACGCATATAACAGGAGAGGAACGCGAGGAGATCGCGATTGGGATAGAGCTAGGCCACTCAAAACGCAGGATAGCCCGGACTCTGAAACGAAACGTGAGCACGATTATTAGAGAATGCTCTCGAAATCAGCCCCCGTCAAACAAGGGCGCTGTCGCGAAACGAAAGAATTAGGCACAAAAATCAAGAAAGGGAATTTGGGACTATTTTTCAGGCCTAAAACGTCATTTTTCTGTTTTGAACATCCTATCGTGTAAGGGGATGTTTGAGCTTGCCCCCAAAAAGTGGACCAGTAGAATAGATAGACTCTGGAGGACAGGAATATGGGGAAGAAACAGAAAAGTTACAGTGCGGATATAAAGGCGCGAGTGG
>CANNCG010000064.1 GCA_947502965.1 bacterium
TTTACGATTATGACCTTACAGAACACGTAAAAGGGAAGCACGAACTTTCTAAATATGAAATCCAAGAACAAAGACTTGGACAAGTGGCGGTCCAGAATGAGATCCCCATTCGAATGCCTCTTCTCTAAATTTGAAAAAAGGGCGCGTTATCGCGGCTTGGCCAAAATGCAGTTCCAGCGCTTTATGGATGCCATTGTTTGGAATCTCAAAAGAGTGGTTGTGATAACGCCATTGCCCAATCTGAGTGGGGCATAGCGCCCAAAGGGCGACCTGCGCCTATTTGGCGTAAAATCCACTGGATTTTACGCCAAATAGGCCACAAAACGCTTCTTTTATCGATTTTTATCGGATTTTTACAACAAAATCAGATCGTGTACGTTTTTTACTTTTTTTGCGACAGCGCCACAGTAGAAGATACGTTTTCACTTGGCCACGAAACCATGGTCATATCGCTTGCCCATTTTATAGAGCAACTAAGGGAATCCAAAGGGCTTCGCCCTTTGGATTCCCTTAAAAACTGTTTTTTTTCGTTAGGAAAAAAACAGTTTTATTTCGCGTTGCGCCGATTCAGGGCTATCCGACGCATGAATCACGTTCTCTGCGATAGACTGTGCCAAATCTCCACGAATGGTGCCAGGTAAAGCCACAGCAGAGTTGGTAGCCCCCACCATTAGGCGAATCATGCTCACCACTTCAGGGGATTCTACAACCAAGGCCACCACAGACCCGGATATGATATAGGTCACCAACCCTTCAAAGAAAGACTTCCCTTTGTGTTCGCCATAATGGGTTTCTGCTACGTCACGAGACAACGTCTGCATCTTCATCGCCACAATACGAAACTGCCTGGCTTCGAAACGGCCTACAATTTCGCCTATCAACCCACGGGAAACGGCTTCTGGTTTGATCAAAACCAATGACTGCTCTATCATCCAACATTCTCCTGAACACGTTTAATTTGAGACTGAACCTGTATGGTAGCGGTTCCCCCTACGCCATTTTTGGCCTCTATCGCATCTCTCACAGAAAGTATCCTGTAGATATCGGCTGCAATATCATGGTGAAATTCCTGGAACTCGGCCAACCCAATTTCAGTAAGTTGCACCCCATGTGTCTCAGCATGCAGTACCACTTTACCAGTAATTTCGTGGGCTTCACGAAAGGGGAAGCCTTTTCTGACCAGGTAGTCCGCCAATTCTGTGGCCGTAATATACCCGGTTTGCAGTGCACGATCAATGGCCTCACGCTGAAAGGTCAAGGTGGGTATCATTTTGGCAAAACAGCGCAGCGACGTCTTGACGGTCTCTATCGTATCGAAGAGTGCTGGCTTGTCTTCCTGTAAGTCACGGTTGTAGGTCATGGGCAAGGCTTTCATGAGCTGTAACAAGTTGACCAGATTTCCCGTGACGCGACCAGTTTTACCCCGGACAAGCTCTGCAATATCGGGATTCTTTTTCTGCGGCATGATCGAACTGCCTGTTGTAAACGCATCCCCGATTTTGACAAACCCGATCAAAGGGGAACTCCAGAGCACCAACTCTTCCGCCAAACGGCTCAAATGGGTGGCGCAAATGGCCGACGCAGAACAAAAGCTCAACATAAAATCACGGTCAGATACCGCATCCATGCTGTTCATCGTGATCTGTGAAAAGCCCAGCTCTGTGGCCACCATGTGACGGTCGATACCATAGGTATTACCGGCCATAGCACCAGATCCCAAGGGACAAACATCTGTCTCCACATAGGCGGCTTGAAAACGAACATCGTCTCGTGTCAGCTGCTCCACATAGGCCATCATGTGGTGGGACAAGAGCACCGGCTGCCCAGGCTGAAAATGGGTCAATCCCGGAAATATCCACTCAATATGGGCCTCTGCCACCGCCACCAACGCTTGTATCAGGGCCCGAATGGCCTCCCGAATCTCGAGAATCTGGTCTTTGAGAAACATCCGCACATCGGTAATGACCTGATCATTCCGGGATTTCCCCGCGTGCATTTTTTTGCCCAAATCTCCCAAACGGGCGGTCAAAATACGCTCTATCGCACTGTGAATGTCTTCATCCTGCGCCAAAAGCCCCTCCAAATCGGCATCCATGTCTGTACGCAGCTGCAAAAGCCCAGCCACCAGCGTCTCGTATTCTGATAGAGACAATACCCCCACGCTTTGCAAGGCACGCGAATGCGCCATATTGAGTCGGATATCATAGGGATAGAGCACCTTGTCAAAATCCAGGGAGACGCTGAATTTGGCCGCATCTGGGTCTAAGCCCGACTGAAAACGCCCCCCCCAAAGTTTGGCACTCATAGCGAGACGCCCATGAGATGCAATAATAGGGATTTCTGCGCATGCATGCGGTTTTCGGCTTGGTCAAAGACAACAGATCGGGCACTTTCCATCACCGCGTCTGTAATTTCCTGATCCCGGTGCGCAGGCAAACAATGCATCACGATCACATCACGCTTGGCCTTGGCCACCAGCTCCGTCGTCACGGCAAATCCCTCGAAATCCGCCATCCGTTTGGCAAATTCTTTTTCCTGCCCCATCGAGGTCCAGACATCGGTATAAATCACATCGGCATCTTTCACCGCATGAGTTGGGGCATGGGAGATGCTGGCAGAGACCCCCATCATGTCGGGTTCATAGCCTTGTGGACAACAGACCACCACATTCATTCCCAAACGCGTCCCTATTTCAAGCAAAGAACGACAAACATTGTTGCCATCACCGATATAGCAAAGTTTAAGACCTTGAAGGGGACCCTTTTTCTCCAAAATAGTCAACGCATCGGCCAACCCCTGACAGGGATGGTGCAAATCCGAAAGGCCATTGATCACTGGCACCGTTGCGTAGGCAGCGAACTCCAAAATGTCACGGTGATGATAGGCGCGAATCATGACCATATCCACATAGCGGGACAAAACCCGTGAAATGTCCTTGACCTGCTCTCTGGAATTGAGCCCCATCTCAGAATTTTGTAGTGAAATAACGCTGCCACCCAACTGGGCCATCCCCATCTCAAACGATACCCGTGTTCTGGTAGATGGTTTTTCAAAAATAAGACCGAGAGACTTTCCTGCCAACAAGGGCTGAACAGGGTTCTTTTTGAGTGCGAGGGCTTGATCAAGCAAATGCCTCAGCGTTTCAGAGTTAAAGTCATAGACGTGCAGAAAGTGACGCAAAATCATCGCGTTTCTCCCGACAACATCGTGCCAATTCCATAATCCGTCAAGAGCTCCAACAAAACCGCATGCGGCTTATTCCCATTGATAATATGGACACTGCTCACCCCCCCTTCCAAGGCCGAAATTGCACACCGCAATTTGGGACGCATGCCCCCTTTGACGTCGGGATGGTCAAACAGCACCTTGGCATCTGGCAAGGTGACCTGTCGTTGCAAGGTCCCTTCCTTCATAATGCCATCTACATCCGTAAGGTAGATCAATTTCTCAGAGCCCAAGGCCACTGCAAATTGTTCGGCCACATGGTCGGCATTCATATTGAGCGTTTCATTGCGCCTACTGGCGCCAACCGACGAGATGATCGGAATATAGCCTTTGTTACTCAAGGTATAAATCAAGGTGGTGTCAATGTCTTCGATGTCGCCCACAAAGCCCAGGTCTTTATTGATTTCGGATTCCACTTTTTTCGCGACAAAGAGGTTGGCATCTTTGCCAGA
>CANNCG010000065.1 GCA_947502965.1 bacterium
CTCGCTCAAATTAGGAATCTAGCCTTTCGTTCTCGGCCCGGTCGCGCCTACCCTAGGCGCATAAAACGTAGGCCCCATAGAAAGTTTTCTTATCATTAAACTAGTGCCATTACTTGTCAAGGGGTCTCGATATTCCTGTTTTTTAGAAAGAAAAAGGGGGGGCTAGATAGTTACAAAAGCGGTAACTATCTATCCCTAAGGGGATTAAAGGAGCGTCAGCCCTTTTAATCCCGCTGGATTACTTGGCTATTTGGCTAGCGAGGCAAGGCTTTCTCTGGCATTTTCTCAGCATTGGCGGACGCCGTTAACGCCGCTTTGGCATCCAAGGCCAGTTTGAGTTGGGAAACCCTTACGGCTCTTGTCGTGTCTTGGCGTTCTTTGAAAAAGGACGCCAAATATCCCAGCGTGGCGGATTGGGTCTCGGCCAAGCGAATAGCCCTATCATAAGCGGCATTCGCGGCGGCGTTGTCCCCGATTTTGCGTAACAAGTCGCCGTCCAAAAGGTGTAGGGCGGCAAAGTCTAAGTCGGGTGCAATCTCAATTTTGATCTTGGCTTTTTTGAGTTCATCCATGCTTTTTTGAGGGTCTATTCCCGCATAGACATGGGCCAACAAATAGTGGGGACGTGGATCATAGGGAGATTGTGAGATTTGGGCTTGGTAAGCATTGACCGCCGCAGTCATATTTCCTTGGGATTTGTGGTGATAGGCCGCCAAAATAGGGTCTTTGACGTCTAGGGGATAACGGTCCAAAAAGGCCTTGATAAACAGTTCGACAGACGCTTGCTGATATTTGGGGAGGAGCTGGGCTTTTTCTGTTTCGTAATTGATGCTGCTGGGGCGTTCCATCGTCCGACGATCTGTCAGTTTGACGATATGGTAACCGTAGTGGGTCTTAATGGGCTGGGTCCATTCCCCTTTTTCCAAAGAGAAAGCTGCTTTTTCCAGCTCACGAGGCAGCATGCCTATACCCACCCATCCCATGTCTCCCCCACTGGCAATCACACTTGGATCTGTGGCAACGGTGCTTAGAATAGCTTCAAAAGGGCTACCACTCCCAAGTTTTTTTGCGGCGGCATTGGCTTTGCTTTCAGGGTCTTCGGTGGCGTTGTCCGAAGGTTTGAAAAGCATGTGTTGCAAGCGAATCTGAACGTAGGAATTGTCTACGTCTTGGCTGGTCAAGTGAATACTATTTTGCAAATAGGTCAGGAATTTTTGGGAAACGATGTCGGCCTCTAAATAAGAGACAAAGCTATCATAGGGGTAGTTGTTTTCTTTTAAGGTTTTTTTCAATGCCTTTTTGTCTTTGAGATCATATTGGATATACACCCGTTGCAAGGCGTCTTCGAGCTCTTGCTTGGTGGGTTTTATTTTTACTGAGCGAGCGCCTTCGTGCAAAATCGTGTATTGAACCGCTTGCATGAGGGCGGAATACTGCAGCAATTCCACCATTTGGGGATCCAGCTCTAGGCCTCCGTTTTGCGTGTAGGGCGCGAAGCTCTGGGTGAGAAGTTCTTTAAAACGGATTTGATCAACCGGAACATTCCCGACATAGGCCCAGTTGTCTTTGGGGGAATCTGTTACTTGGGGCGCGTCACCCGCGTTGTGCATCAGGAGAGCCCCAGCAAACATCGTCACAACGAAGCTACCCACAATAACCCAGCCTATGGCGACGGCATGGTTTCTGAAAAATTTTAACATAAAGGGCTCCTTACGAGGGGTTTTTGATGGTACGCGACACGGAGAGGTAGCTACCAAAAATCCCAAGGGAAGTACCTACCAGTATCAAGGTGAAATAAATCATATTTAAGTGGAACCTGTCTTGCAAAATAGGAATGTAGGGCATTTTTTCTTGTATTCTAACCACAAACATCGTGTACAGTGGGGACAAAATACCAACAGCAGCCGTTGCACCTACCAGCCCCATGAGTGCCCCTTCGATAATAAAGGGCCAGCGAATAAAAGAAACCGTCGCCCCCACAAGGTGCATGATGGTGATCTCATCCTGACGAGCAATAACCGTGAGGCGTATGGTATTGACCACAATCAGCAGGGTGGCAACGGTGAGCAAACTCACCAACACAAAGCCTGCAATACGGGTATAGGCGGCAAATTTGATAATACGCTCGGCAATGGTACCCATGTAGCCGACGTCTTCTACATGCTCGAATCCCCGAACATATTGGGCCGTTTTCACAATTTTCACGTTGTCTTTTAGGGTGAGTTTGAAAGAGTGAGGAAGCGGGTTTTCGACCAAATCTGCCAAGGCCAAGGATTGAAATCCTTTTCTAAAGTCCCGCCATGCCTTGTCTTTGGAGACAAAGATCGCGTCTTTGACATCGGGCATGGCCTCTAGGCGGTGTTTCATGGTGCTGATTTGCCCAGGACTGATACTGTCTTTGAGAAAAATACGAATTTCTAATTTCTCTGAAAAAAAGCTGCTCATGTTTGAAATATTTGCGGAAATGAGCAGAAAAAGACCAAAAACAACCAAAGAGACCCCGATGGTCGCCGTAGAAATGGTGGCCATCAAACCCGATCTTCGGATACTAATAAATGCTTCTGTTAGAAAAAAACCAATATCTCGTAATAGCATTAGCGGTTATACATCCCCAATTGTTCATCTCGGACAACATGTCCATTTTCGACTTGTATGACCCGTTTTCGAATGTCGTCTACGATACTTTTATTGTGGGTTGCGACGACGACGGTGGTTTGTCGGGAATTGATTTTACTGAGTAACTGCATGATTTCCCAAGAGGTTTCAGGATCCAGACTTCCCGTTGGCTCATCGGCCAAGAGGACGGGGGGGTTGTTGACGATAGCACGGGCAATACAAATACGTTGTTGCTCGCCGCCCGAAAGCTCAGAAGGCATATTGTGCATTTTTTGCTGGAGACCAACCAGATCCAAAACCTGGGTGACTTGGCGACGGATGCGGGCACGGCTGAAGTGCATAACCCGTAGTGCAAAAGCAACGTTTTCATACACGGTACGTTTGGGGAGGAGTTTGTAATCTTGAAAAATAACGCCAATGCTACGTCTCAGAAATGGAATCTGCTGGGCCGAAATGGTACTCAACGGAATATTGTCGATATAAATATCCCCAGAAGAGGGGGTTTCAGCCTTGTAGAGCATGTTGAGCAAGGTGGACTTTCCGGCCCCAGACTGCCCCACAAGATAGACGAATTCATTGCGTCCAATGTGAAGGTTGACACTATCCAAGGCCACGTAACCGTTGGGGTAAATCTTGGTGACGTTCTTGATACGGATCATTTTAGATTTCTCGCGGCATGCGCGCCCCAAAGCGGGCTCACGAGCACGCTCCCCGCCTGGACAGCGGAACCCTGATCCACGCTCAGCTCAGGGCTACTTAGATTTCTCGCGGCATGCGCGCCCCAAAGCGGGCTCACGAGCACGCTCCCC
>CANNCG010000066.1 GCA_947502965.1 bacterium
GACTGCGGAACCACAAGGGGCTTGCCGTCCACTGGCTGAAGCGCATTGCGTGTAAGCAACCTGGGCTGTTTGCCCACTGGCAAAACGTGATACCAAAGACGGGATAGGAAGAGCCTGATGAGCGGAGACGTTCACGTCCTTTTCCGTGAGCGCCTCGAGGGGAAGTTCCTTGGGGCGACGCGACTCATTTTGGAATGGGTGTTAGGGCCGAACCTTATCGATGCCCACCCCCAACCCCTCCTGGGAGGGGCTTCCTATTTTTCGAAGATTCGCTCCTGCGCAGCTCATCCTCGAGCCCCGGAGGTTGAGGGTGAACACGGCAGGTGTGAGCCCTCAAATAAAATATAGCATAGCAGACGGGAGGGGGGTTCCTGTTTTTGTACCTGCTTATCCATCACCATGTTGACGCTCTGTTTATGTGAGATGTAGACTCAGTCTCAATTGATGCATGGGGTAAATCAACGCCTCTGTATATTGAGAATGAAGAAATACGTTTAGGAGCGATGTACATGTCTGTCTACTGGTTTCGTTTGTGTTTACTTGCTGTTTTGGGTGTGATGGGATGGGCATCTACAGCTGTTGGAGATAGCCCCAGCGCAAATGCCATACGCCTCACCGGTGTGGAGGTCATAGGGACGCAGGAAAAGCTCAATAAAAAGCCTGGTTCTGGCCAAATCTTGGATGAAAAAACCATGGCGCTTATTCAACCATTAAGTGTTGGGGAAGCCTTGCGTAACGTTTCCGGTGTCTATGTGCGTGACGAAGAGGGCATGGGTTTGCGTCCCAATATCAGTATTCGGGGCATCAATGGGCATCGCAGTGTGAAGGTTTTACTATTGGAAGATGGCCTTCCCGTGAGCTTGGCCCCTTATGGCGAAAACTCGGCGTATTATGCGCCATTGGTAGACAGAGCCGCCCGATTGGAAGTTCTCAAGGGTGCGGGCAGTATTTTGTATGGTCCCCAAACGGTTGCCGGTGTGGTGAACTATATTACCCACAACCCACCGCTCAAAGAGACCACCACAGCGACCCTTATCGGCGGGACGAATGGCTACATGGACCTGCGAGCAGACTATGGCACCACGCTAGACAGTACAGGGGTGCTGGTGCAGGCGCTCCACAAAAGAGGCGATGGACTTCGCCTTGGGACCCCCTTTAATATTTATGATTTTCGATCCAAAGTGGTGTTGGAACTCAAATCAGACCAAGAGCTGACCCTTCGTGCCCAATACTTTGCGGAAGATTCCAAGATTAGTTATGTCGGTCTCACGCAGGCCATGTATGCGGAAAATCCCAATCAGAACCCCGCCATTCATGACAATCTCTATGTGGAGAGAGTGGGCTTGTCTGCCACACATACCCATCATCAGTTTTTTGAGGGACGCCTTGATACGTCTTTTTATGGCTATGTCACCAAACGGGATTTTTGGCGTCAGACGTATGACCGTATTGCTACAGGCAGCGTGTCCTATGAATGTACATCGGGCAATGGCAACGACAATGACAGTATCTTTTGGAAAAATGCCAACAATGGCAACAACCGTAGCTACAAAGTAGTCGGCTTGGAGCCGCGCTTTGAGTCGGGTGACTTTAATGGAGGGGCAAAACTGCACTACGAATTTGAAGACTATAAAAAACTCGTAGGGAGTGCTGGCAATGCACGCACCGGAACGCTGTCACAAGATGAGCGGCGTGACACCCTTGCCACCGCGGTATATGCGCAAAACCGCTATACCCTTGCGGACAACTGGGCTATCACCCTAGGCCTACGAATAGAGGCCTACCGTCAAGTTCGTCAGGTGCTCTCCGCCACCACCAGCACGGCCAACACAACCGGCACAGAAATCGAATGGATTCCAGGGCTTGGAACCACCTATGCCGTAGATGCAGACACGACGGTGTTTGCGGGTGTGCATCGTGGATTTGCGCCACCTAAATTTGCCGATGCGCTCAACGGAACAAACGTTATTGACCAACAGCTAGATGCGGAACGTAGCTGGAATTATGAAGCGGGCGTACGTACCTCATTTGCAGATGCGGCGGTCAATGTCACTGCTTTTTTCTATGATTATCAAAACCAAATTGTTAATGCCGCTATCTCCAGTGGGATTACAAAGGCCAACGCGGGTAAAACCCAGAACTTGGGACTAGAGGCGGATATTCGCAAAGAATGGACATTGTCTCCGGAAACCAAACTCTATAGCAGCGCGGTGGCCACCTATGTGGATGCCCGCCAAAAAAAAGGGGTACATGAGGGCAAAAAGCTGGCCTATGCCCCTGAATATGCCGGCAGTGTGACAACTGGGATTCAGCATGGGGCATGGGATGCGGCGTTGGGGATGGTGTACGTGGGCGCGATGTTCTCTGATGATGCGAATACGGTCTCGGGGAGTGCGGATGGGCTTGTTGGCGAGATGTCGTCGCACCTTGTTTGGAATGTTTCTGGGCGCTACAGTCTCGATAACATGGCCTTTTTTGCCACCGCAAAAAACATTTTAAATACCACTTATATTGCGTCTCGACTGCCAGAAGGTATTTTCCCAGGGGCCTTTCAGCAGATACAGGTGGGGATGACCGTCTCGCTCTAGAGACAGACATGCGTACTTCAACCCGAAAAATGCAGTTAAAAAATAAAAATGGGCCTTCACGGGTCTTTTTATGACCGGCGAAAAAGTCTCTAAAATAATGGATGCATAATGGCTTAAAAACTATTGTAACTATCTAGACCCCCTTTTTTTCAGGCAAAAACGGTCCTCTCAAAATCCCTTGTCAAGAGGCAATGTCAAAGATCTGATTTGGTTCGATCCATATAGATAATGTAAGACAAGAATTCGCTCGCAAAAACATCTTTTTCAAAAGAAAGAATCTATAATAAAGCAAAGAGGCCGTTATAGATACGTCTTAGAGCCGGCTCTAAAGGCCTGTTCAAAAAAGCCATTTGGTATAATGGTGGCGCTGTCGCGAAACGAAAGAATTAGGCACAAAAATTCAAAAAGGTGATTTGGGACTATTTTTCAGGCCTAAAACGTCATTTTTCTGTTTTGAACATCCTATCGTGTAAGGGGATGTTGTAGATCCCCTCGTGGGTGCTAGGTAT